>JAAUOQ010000332.1 GCA_012034795.1 Leptolyngbyaceae cyanobacterium CRU_2_3 | reverse complement strand
CGCAGAATTTCTGAATCCGCGCGCACGCCTCGCGCAGCACATCGGTCGCCGCCGCATAGCTCACCCGGAAATGCCCGGGATACAGAAACGCTGCCCCGTGCACCACGGCAACGCCGGTTTCCTCCAGCAGCGCGACGACGAAATCCTCGTCGCTGGTGATTCTCGTGCGCCGGCGGAAGTCTTGCCGATGCAGCCATGGATCGCGGGGAAGACATAGAACGCACCTTCCGGCGTCGGGCAATTGAGGCCCGGCGCGTCGTTCAGCATGGCGACGACCAGGTCGCGGCGCTGGCCGGGAAGCTCGCCAAGCTCGGCATCACCGCCATCCATCAGGAAACTGTTCTGTTTGATGATTTTAATTCATCGCCTGAAGAGGATGCGGCCCGATTAAACCAGTTGGATAGCTCCCACCCTGTCTCAGAGATGAGCACCGCACGATTCATGCAAGAGGATGATTCATTAGCTACTCCGCCGCTACCGACCTGGGAGCGCCCTGCCAAACCCTATGATGGAAAAGCTTACCGCTGGAGTCGTGAAAACTACTCCCGGCGACGTCGCTATGTTGACATTTGGGCCTTTGTCCTCAAGCTGTTGGCAGTTCAGTGGGGATACAAAAAACCTTGGACTTACCCCAGCGGCATGACGGAGGAAACCCAAGCCCAGCGACGACGGAAACTAGCAATCTGGATTCGAGAAACCCTGCTGGCGTTGGGTCCTACCTTCATCAAAGTCGGGCAATTATTTTCTACACGTGCCGATTTGTTTCCAGTTGAGTATGTAGAAGAGTTGTCTAAGTTGCAAGACAAAGTGCCTGCTTTTGGGTATGAGCAGGTTGAGCGCATTGTTACAAAGGATTTTGGCAAGCCCATTCCTCAACTTTTCCGCAGCTTCGATCCAATTCCACTTGCCGCTGCTAGCTTGGGGCAAGTTCATCGTGCCCAACTTCACTCTGGTGAAGAAGTGGTCGTCAAAATACAGCGACCCGGTTTGAAAAAGCTGTTTACGATCGATCTGCAAATCCTCAAAGGCATTGCTCGTTATTTTCAGAATCATCGAGAATGGGGACGCGGCAGAGACTGGATGGGCATTTATGCGGAGTGCTGCAAAATCCTCTGGGAAGAGATTGAGTATTTGAATGAAGGACGTAATGCCGATACCTTCCGACGCAATTTTCGGGAGCAAGATTGGGTCAAAGTGCCGCGCGTTTACTGGCGTTATAGTTCACCCCGCGTCTTAACGCTGGAGTACATGCCAGGTATCAAAATTAGTCATTATGAAGCACTAGAAGCAGCCGGAATTGATCGTAAAACTACTGCCAAACTGGGGGCTGAAGCCTACTTACATCAGCTGCTCAATGATGGGTTTTTTCATGCCGATCCCCACCCTGGAAACATCGCTGTGAGTCTAGAAGGCTCGCTGATTTTTTATGATTTTGGCATGATGGGGCAAGTTCCGGCTGTCACCCGCGAGAAACTGCTAGATACTTTCTTTGGAATTGCCCAAAAAGATGGCGATCGCGTGATGAATTCTTTGATCGCTTTGGGTGCGCTAGCCCCCGTTGAGGATATGGGCCCAGTCCGGCGATCGATCCAGTACATGCTAGATCATTTTATGGATCAACCGTTTGAAGGACAGTCAGTAGCTGCCATCAGCGACGATCTATACGAGCTGGCCTACGACCAACCTTTTCGCTTTCCCGCCACTTTTACGTTTGTAATGCGGGCATTCTCTACTCTAGAAGGAGTGGGTAAAGGGCTAGATCCAGACTTTAACTTTATGGAGGTCGCAAGACCTTTTGCAACAGAAATTATGGCAAACGGTAATGGCTCTAATTCCAGTAGCTTGTCTGAAAGCTTGTTAGGTGAATTGGGACGACAGGCCGCCCAAGTGGGCACCACAGCATTTGGGTTACCTCGCCGGATTGAGGACACCCTTGATAAGCTAGAGCGAGGCGATATTCGAGTCAGGGTACGATCGACCGAAACAGATCGGGTTTTGCGGCGGATCAGTAGCGTAAACATGGGAACTAACTATACTCTACTGATAGGGGCATTTACACTATCGGCAACAATCCTGTTGGTGAATCATTATCTTTGGCTCGCGATCGCATCAGCAGTTGCGGCAGCAATGGCAGCCATTGGGCTGATTCGCCTCTTGATGCGGCTTGACCGATTCGATCGGATGCTCTAACATCATCCACTTGAGGATTACCCTGTTTCCGATGCCAACGGCACCATCATGAAACGTTTTTTCACGGGTCTGAGCGATCCGGGGCTTCTGCGAACAGTCAATCAGGATGACTACTACATCGATCCGCAGGGTCGATTCTTCGTGGTGGCCGACGGCATGGGTGGACATGCAGGTGGGCAGGAAGCCAGCCGCATTGCCACTCAATCGATTCATACCTGCCTAGATAATCAATGGGATTCGGATGAACCTTCTCAAACTCTCCTGGAAAATGCCTTCCTCAAGGCAAACCAGGCTATTTTACAAGATCAGATAAAGCACCCAGAGCGATCGGATATGGGCACTACTGCTGTGGCGGTAATGCTGCGGGAAAATCAGCCCTGGTGCGCTCACATTGGCGATTCTCGCCTCTATCGCCTGCGGGGAGCCAAGCTAAGCCAAATTACTGAAGATCACACCTGGGTAGCACGAGCAATGCGGTTGGGCGATATCACGCCTGACCAAGCTCGCGTTCATCCGTGGAGACACATTCTATCAAAGTGTTTGGGGCGCGAAGACTTGCGTCAAATTGACGTGCAACCGTTTGATTTGCAGCCCAATGATCGGATTCTGCTGTGCAGCGATGGCTTAACCGAGGAGTTGTCGGATCATTTAATTGCCCATCACCTCAAGACGATTCGATCGTGCGATCGGGCTGCTTTGGCGCTGGTGAATGCGGCTAAAGAAAAGGGTGGCCGCGATAATATTACAGTTGTGATTGCAGCCTTTGATGATTCCATGTCGCGGGAAGAGAGTATTTGACAAGGCACCCTGCCTATGCCGAAGACTAGCCCGCAATGTTTGAGCCTGTAATCGTAGAAATCACACGGTTGAGACTTGACGAGTGCTGTAAACTATTGCTGATGTGCTTGTACATGTCCCCTTTCTGAATGATTTGGCTACATGAGTTTTGTCATGCGATCGCCCGGTTCCCCTCGAAAACGTCGCCCGCCTTTGCTGATTCGCTTGCTCCGGTTCGGGCAGCGCTGCTTCACTGGGCTAGTCTTGTTGCTGTTGCTAATCCTGAGTTTTCGGCAGATCGAAAGTTTTCTACAAAAGCCCCAGGCTGTCTTGGTGCTGGGTGGACCCGGCGAACGAGAAAAATTTGCGGCTACTTTCGCTCAAGAGCATCCAGACTTGCCGATTTGGATATCTTCTGGCGCTCCCCAAGAGTATGCGGAGTGGGTATTTACTGAAGCAGGCATCACCCCAAGTCGGTTGCATTTAGATTATCAAGCTGCCGATACTGTCACCAATTTCACCACTTTAGTGGATCAGTTCAAAGCGCAAGGAATTACCAGCATCTATTTGATTACCTCTGACTATCACATGCGGCGAGCCTCCGTGATTGGTGAGATTGTGTTAGGTAGCCGTGGTATTGACTTCAAAACTGTCTCAGTCCCCTCTCAGCGATCGCCCGAACCCTTGGAGAAGGTGCTCCGCGATGGTGCCAGAGCCATCCTCTGGGTCACAACTGGCAGTACTGGCGAAAACCTAGCTCGGTTTGTAATTCGGCATTGAGGGTAGGCAATCTCAAATAGGCGATCAACAATAGAAGAGAAGATTCGCCTATCTCTGTGATTCCTTCTTCACCCACACAGACAATGCCACATCCTAAAGATGTGCAGCCAGATCCAAGGTCTGGCTCAGATGATTCACTGCTTGATATCTCCAGCCTCAATACGGTGCTGGATATGCTTATGGTGATTGATTCTGCTGAGGAACTGGCGTTGCTAGAAATGCTCACCCCTGCTCAAAAACGCCAAGTTTGGGATGCCACGCCTGATGACTTAAAGATACGTTTGAAACAAATCCGCTCGGCCAATCCTGGAGAAAACCCTTCATTAAACCCGGCATTAAAAGTAGATTCTCGTGAACAAGATAGCGCAGCAGCCATCACCCCAGAATGTTTAGAACCCCAGGCTCTAGCTGACTCGCCAAGCGAACATGATGAGTTGGGAGAAGCGATTACTCTCACTGAATCAATCCTGCTCCAAGCAGAACTTCAGGCAGTCGCCCAATCTACTTTACAAAATTCCCTTAAGGTGGGCGATCGCATTGTGCTTTTGGCTCAACCTCAGTTGACAGCCGCCGAAATGAGAGCGATCTGGGACGTGGTAGAAGTGCAGTCTGAACATGCCCAAATTAAAACGACCCGTTTAGGGATGCGGCGCTATCCTCTCCACTGGATGGCTGTGTATCCTGAATAAGTTGACGGGCGCTCAGCCGATCGGGGCTAAGCGCCCATCCCAGAATACCGCTTCAGTCCTTTTTGCCACAGCCAGCGATTCAGGATAAAGAACAGCCCAATCCAACCCAGCATGGCAAGGAAACCTTGGGTCAAATTAACGGGCAGTCCCACCAGAATACTGGCTGGGAAGTTGATCAAGTAGGGAAACGGTGTCCACAAAGCAATTTGTCGTATTAGCGGTGGAAACACCTCAAGCGGGGCAACCAACCCTGACAAAAACAAGTAGAACAGAAACCAGAAGGACTCGATCGCATTGGCGCGCTCAATCCAAAATGCCATCATGGCAAAAGTGTATTGCGAGACAAACCGCAAAACAAACGCTAAGATCACAGCCAACGTACAGAGTATTAGCTTGGAAGCACTGGGAACCCAGGCGGCTTGTGGATACAGAAGAAAAAATAGAACGATTAAAATTGCGGCAAAGGGCAGGCGGGCAAACCGCTCAGCAACATGGGAGGCAAAGTGATGCCACCCTGGATCAAGGGGCTGCAATAGCCGAAAAGAAAGTTTTCCTTCAACGATTTCTCGCTCAAACTCCCAAATCACCCAGACAATGCTAAACTGGCGTACCAGAAATACAGCAATAAAATATCGGGTGAAGTCGATTGGCGATAGTCCAAACTGTCCGCCTTGGGAAGCTTCTAGCCAAACCCCCATCAAGATAATGGGCAAACTGCCTGAGAGTACCCAAAAGAATAGCTCTGCCCGGTATTCCAGCATATAGGCATAGTAGA
>JAAUOQ010000331.1 GCA_012034795.1 Leptolyngbyaceae cyanobacterium CRU_2_3 | reverse complement strand
CTTGCTCATGGCTTCCAGCGGTAAAAAGGCTTCCCTAGTTCCTGTCTTTCTGTGCGTTTGGCTGTCTGTTCGAGAGGCTAGGCTGGTCATCGACCATGTGTTTATTATAGCTCAAAACTCATTCCCTATGCGCCTTTCAGCTTATTTCAATTCCAAAGATAGTGTGTTCGTGATTGGCGCTGTTCTCTTCCCTTGCCTTTGGCATCGGTCAGAGAACGCACCCTCACTCACGCGCTCCTCATCCCGACGCTCACCTGGATACAGGTAGAGCGCGGGGCTTCCCCGCTACTAGCTAAGTGCGAACTAAAAACGCCACAGCCTCTACATGGGCAGTTTGAGGAAAGAAATCGGCAGGCTGGACGCGGGTGAGTTGATAGTGCGACGAGAGCAGCTTCAGGTCGCGGGCTAGGGTGGAGGAATTGCAACTCACATAGACAATCCGCTGGGGCAATATCTTCAGCAGCGTATCAATGACGCTACCATCGCAGCCTTTGCGGGGAGGATCAAGCAACACCACATCCGGCTGAACCGAGAGCCGCGGCAACAATGCCTCAACTTTGCCAATTTGAAAGGTAATGTTGGTGATGCCATTTAGGACGGCATTGCGGCGGGCTTGCTCGACGGCTTCGAGTTGTACCTCAATGGCGATCGCTTCCTTCGCCTGTTTGGCCAGTGGCAGGCTGAGCGTGCCCACCCCGCAATAGGCATCCACAATCACCTCATGCCCTTGAAGATTTAGCTCAGCCTGAATCGCCTCCAGGACGGCTTCGGCTTGCTCTGTGTTCACCTGAAAAAAGGTGTGTGCTTGAATTTGAAACTTGAGTCCGGCAAAGTCTTCTTCTAGATAAGTCCGTCCGGCAATGCATTCGGTTTCTGCACCAAAAATTGCATTGGTGCGATCGCCGTTAATGTTGAGGCACACGCCCACTAAATCGGGGTAACGGCTAATCCACTCTTGTGCTTGTTCCTCCAGCCCTTGCAAATTGCCTTCTTTGACCACCAGCGTCAGCAACATCTCTCCGGTACGTCGCCCAATCCGTAGCCCCAAATGCCGGATCTTGCCACGATGTTGGGTTTCGTCGTAGATGCCCCAGTTGCGTTTTTGAATATCTTGCTTCACTTCGGCTAAAAGGGGATTGAGCCGAACATCCTGGATCGGGCATTGATTCAGGTTAATCAGACTATGGCTGCCTTTTTGGTAGTAGCCTGCCTGCACTTGCCCTGTGGTTGTGACACGAGCCACCGGATAGGTGGCTTTGTTGCGATAGCCCAGGGGAGCCGAAACCGCTAATATTGGCTCAACGGGAGGCTGATCAAAGCCGCCGATGCGCTCCAAGTCTTGAATCACCAGGTTGCGCTTGACCTGAAGCTGGTACGGATAGTCCACATGTTGCCACTGACAGCCGCCGCATTTGTCTGCCACAATGCAGCTAGGGCGGACCCGATGGGGAGAGGCTTCCAGCAACTCATGGAGCTTGCCAAAAGCGTGTTGGGGTTTGACCCGCACCAGACGCACCAGGAGGCGATCGCCCGGCACCGTATCTGGCACAAACACTACCCTACCTTCCCAGCGTCCTACGCCATCGCCGGTGTTGCTGAGGTCGGCGATTGTCACCTCCAATAGCTGCCCCTGTTGCCATGCTGACTGTACTTGATTTGTTTCCATCTATATAATCTAATTCTTTATTCCGGCTTTGTTCTGGATTCTTGCGGTCTGGCAAATCATACATCAACCTGAAGTCTGACTCTGATTCAGCCTTTCTCCCCTAGAATGATTGAGAATTTACGCCGCAAACTGATAAGTTAGTCAGGGTTGCATGAGGGAATACACTTCCTATTTTGAAAACCTAGTAAATTTTGAAAAACCTTGTAGATTAGTAGCCGTATTCGTAACGGAATATATATGCGTATAGTAGCTCTTGTTCCTGGCGGGATTGGTGATCAAATTCTGTTCTTTCCAACCCTTGATACCCTGAAGCGGAGTTATCCAGACGCCGAGATCGACGTAGTTGTAGAACAGCGAGCAAAGCCTGCCTACCGGCTCTCTCGATCGGTCAGCGATGTTTTGACATTTGACTACAAAGAACGGAACAGTCCGGCAGACTGGGCCAATCTGTTAGGGGTGATACGCGATCGCTACTATACAGTGGCCCTCTACACCGGGCAGGCATGGGGCATAGAACTGTTGCTCTGGCTGACGGGCATCCCCACCCGGATTGGTTATGCCAATAGTGGAGGGAAGAGTTTTCTAACAGTACCAGTGCCGTATAAAACTAGCCAATATCAAGCTGAGACTTACCATGATCTGTTGCAAGGGTTAAACCTGACTCTGCCAACCCCAGCGCTCAGTATCAGCATTCCCAAAAGCGATCTTGATTGGGCCGAGGGTGAGCAAAAGCGTCTGACCGTTAAAGGCAGCGGCTATGTGCTGATTCATGATACTGCTGCTAGCCCAGAGGCAGCGTATCCTAGCGATCGCTGGCAGACGATTATTCAGAGTTTTCGGCAGCAACAGCCCGATTTGCCCCTTGTGGTCGCACAAACCAGTGCCGATGCTTTGTGGGTAGCCACACTGGTTCAGGCTTTCCCCGATCTGAAGGTGACGAAGACTGCGGATCTAGGCAAACTGGCTGCCATGATTGCTGGTGCCAACCTCCTGCTTTGCACAGAAGGTGTATCGATGCAAATTGCAGTGGCGCTCCAGGTCTATACCCTGGCACTGTTTGGTGGTTCTGCGGCTCCAACCCAGGTGTTGCCGCAAAGTGACAAATTTGCTGCGATTGCGGCTACTACAGGGAAACTAGCAGACATTCCACCAGAGCAGGTTTTGGCAAAGATTTGGGGAGGGTAGGTTCCCCAAATTCAGTAGACTGGATTTATCCTTCACGCAATCACTGCAATGTCTGCCCTCAAACTGGACAAGCGAGATTTACGGGCGTTCTCCATTCTGGCGGTTTTCTTTGGGGTGCTCATTGCATTAGCCAGTTCAACGTTTTTCAGTCATGTCGCTAAAGCCGATCGCGTCAATCGCTTAATCGATCGCAAATCTTGCTCAAAGTGTGATCTAGACGATGCCAGTTTGGTAGGCGTCAACTTAGAAGGAGCCAACTTAAAAAACACTAGCCTGCGCCGAGCCAGGCTATCTAAAACAAATTTGCGAACCGCAGACTTAAGTTCTGCCATTCTTAGTGAGGCAGACTTAACCCAAACGAATTTCATTAATGCCAACCTTGAGGAAGCGATTCTCAATGGGGTGATTTTGCGAGAAGCCAATCTCACTGAAGCTAATCTCAGTGGTACTTATTTGGGAGATAGTTCGCTACAGGATGCCAACCTGAGTAATGCCAATCTCAGCAGCACCACTTTAGTGCGATCGAACTTAGAGAATGCTAATTTGCGCGATACCAATTTGGGCGACGCCGATCTGAGCCGAGCTAATTTGCGTAATGCCGACTTACTGAGAGCGGACTTGGGCGGCGCAATTTTGCAAAAAGCCAAGTTAAACGGAGCCAATTTGTCACGGGCAAACCTGCCCAGGGCTGACCTGACGCGGGCCAATCTATCGCGATCGCACCTGCGGGACGCCAACTTTGGCGATGCTGATCTCAGCCGTGCCGATTTACGCGGAGCAGATCTGGCGGGTACCTATTTAGGGGAAGCAGACTTAAACAACGCCAACCTACAAGGAGCGAACCTCAGCGGAGCTAATCTCATTAGAGCAAATTTGGTAGGGGCTGATCTACGAGGCACTAATATGAGTACTGCTAACCTGAGACGCGCCAATCTCAGCGGTGCCGATATAACAGGCGTTGATCTAAAAACTGCCCGGTTTTGTAAAACAACCATGCCAGATGAGACGATTAATAATCGAGACTGTTCATGAGTTTGTCAGGGTCATGAGTTTGTTAAGGTGAGAACCCGATCAGAAGATTTCAGGTTCAGAGCCAGAATTTGCCCCTATACTGATCGACGTGTTTGAGAGCAGCGGTTATGGAATGTCATAGGCGATCGATCATGGGCGGGAAGTTGAATTTAGCGATGAAACAGACGGGGGAATGGCGAAGGGTTGCTATGCAGGTGGCAGTTTCTATGCTGCCAGTGCTGTTCTCTTTATCGGTGGTTCCCACGGCGTTAGCACAGTCTTTGCCAACGCTCGGTATTCAAAATTCTGCTCAACCCGATCCGCAAACTGCCGAGGGTCAGTTGGCTCTGGGGGTACAGTACATCCAGCAAGGACAAATTGATGCGGCGATCGCTCCTTCCGGCAAGCCACAGCCCTCAATCCTGCATTTGCCGCTGCTCACTACAATCTGGGATTAGCCCTGCGGCAGCGAGGACAACTTCAGGCAGCCGCCAATGCTTTTTATCAGGCGCTTCAGGCAGATCCAAGCTTCACCCTAGCCTATGCCAATGTGGGGGCGGCTTTGCTAGAAGGTGGCAACCTCAATCAAGCTGCCGAATATTTGCAGCGAGCGATCCAGCTTGATCCCAATCTGGGATTGGGGCACTACAATCTGGGATTGGTCTATCAGCAGCAGGGTAAGACAGCGCAGGCAATTGTTGAATTTAAAAAAGCGGCACAGCTTAGCACCAATGCACCCGAACCTTCTTACCATCTGGGGTTAATTTATCTCCAGCAAGGACAATTGGCTGCTGCAACTGAGTCCTTTCAGCGGGCCATTGCGATCACGCCTAACTATCCAGAGGCGCACTATAGCCTGGGAACAATTTTCTATCAACAGGGGCGGCTTGATAGCGCATTGGATGCGTTTCGTCGCTCGGCCGAATCTAATCCTAACTATCCCAATGCCTACTATGGAGCCGGTCTAGTGTTTATGCGGCAAGGTAAATCTGCCGATGCTCAGCGAGTTCTGCAATATGCCCAAGATTTATTCACGGCTCAGGGCAATTTGCAGTGGGCTAGCCGTTCTACCCAGTTGTTAGAGCAAGCCCGCAATTCTCGCTAAAGTGAAGCGATCGGGTAGAAGATAGCGATCGCGATCGTGATTAAGACGGTGATTAAGACGGTGATTAAGACCGTAATTAAGGCTGTGATTAAAACCGTGATCTCTGGTAACAGCCACTTCGCGAGAGGAGAGGGACTGCATCCAAACAAGTCGGCTTATTTCGTGAGAAAAGTACTAAATCCCCCAATCTTGAGAAACTTTCAACCCAATGTTGGAGGATTTAGCGGCAGCGCGATCGCCCTACTCTCA
>JAAUOQ010000016.1 GCA_012034795.1 Leptolyngbyaceae cyanobacterium CRU_2_3 | reverse complement strand
GCAACCTCAAAGACCCGCGTGCCCATGATGTTTTTGATTCAGGCCCTAGACAGCAAAGAAGCGGTCTTACAGCAGGCCGCGATCGCTGCGATTGGTGAAATCAAAGATGTTTCTGCGATCGATCAAATTTTGCGGTTTGCCCAATCAGACGATTGGTTGATTCGGCAACGACTGGCTGAGGCTTTGGGCAACTTACCGATCGCCAAAAGTATCTCAGCTTTGAAGTATTTAGAAAAAGACAGTCAGTTCAATGTTGCGGAGTCTGCCCGAATTTCACTCCAGCGATTGGCAGAAGCAGGGTTAACAGACGCTTGATAGGAAAATTACTCTGGTTAGCTGGATTATTGCTATTCTCCAACACTTAACAGCCCTGCGTCTCCGTCCAGCCGGGCTGCAACCCCCACAGGCAAAGCCGCATTCACCCCATCATGCCCAAAAGGCAGATCTGCGACAACGGGAATGCCCAGATCGCCAAGGCGATCGCGCAATACCTCGGCAGCGGTAAAGCTGGGGACAGAGGCAGGGGGTTCGCACTGACTGAAACGACCTAAAGCAATGCCCTTTACCCCTTTGAGCGCACCACTCATCCGCCACTGGGTCAGCATGCGATCGAGGCGGTAGGGAGCTTCAGAAACATCTTCAAAGGCTAGAATCACACCTGCTAAATTGGGCTGAGCGGGCGTATTCAACAGGTGAGTTGCCACCGTTAGGTTAGCAGGTAGCAAAATCCCCTGAGCTTGCCCGCCTCCCCACCCTAAACCTTGTAAGGGCTGAAGCGATCGCCCCTCTACCCAATCGAATAATCGTTGGAGTGACCAGTCGGGTTCCTGGGCAATTGTGGTCAACAAGGGGGCATGAACCCCAGAATTCCTTGAATACTGAGGCTCCACAGCAGGCTAGTGATGTCGGAAAATCCAATGAGCCACTTCGGTTCTGTGGCTGCCCATTGCCAATCTTCTAAGAGCCTCGCCCCTCCGTAGCCGCCTCTAGCACAGAGAATCCCTCGGCAGTTCGGGTCTTTGAGGGCATCGATCAGTTGCGATCGCCGGGCTTGGTCTGTCCCGGCTAAATAACCCCAACGACTGTCATAGTCAGGACTGAGTTCAACGCGATACCCCCGCGATCGCCAGATTTCGATGCCCTTGTGGAAGGCTGCTAATTCTCTTAAGGCTCCACTAGGGGTAATCACCTGTAGCCGATCATCAGGTTGTAGCGGTAATGGAATACGACAAAGAGGCATGCAAAGTGATCTCAGTCAGTTCAGTGTTCCCTATTGTTGGTGATTGAGTGTGAGGAAGCAACTCGCAGCCTAGGAACTTACCACTATTTTGAGGAATACCAGTTCACTCATATTGAGTCCCTTAAATTAAGGAGCAGCCTCATCTGATGTCACCCGAAGGTTGCAGAAGAGGCTGGAGACGCAGTTAGGAGGTATCTTTGCTTCTAAAGTAACGGTAGAAATCCAATTCTTTTTCTGTCTTAATAAGTTCTTAAGCTGGACTCACGGGACGTGAAAAATATCTTAATAAATAACTTGGGTTGTCCTGGATCTATAGGGGCAGGTGCTTCAGGAGGGAACGGATATCCGCATTACCGCCACTAATCACCACGCCAATGCGGGCATCGGGAGCGCTGACAATGCCCTCTAGTAAGGCCGCGATGGCTAGAGCACCCGTGGGTTCTACGATCAACTTCATGCGTTCCCACAGGAAGAACATCGATCGCAGTAGTGCTGCATCCGAAACAGTCACCATATCTTGAACATAATGCAGCACTAGAGGAAACGTTAGTTGTCCAGGGCAGAGAGTGCGAGCACCATCCGCAATCGTGTCTGGATGAACCACCGATTGCAGGGTTTTGGTCTGGAACGATCGCGTCATATCATCCCCTGCTTCGGGTTCTACACCTATCACCCGACAGGTAGGCGCAAGGGTGTGAGCGCGATCGCACAACCCGACAGTAAGCCACCACCCCCACAACAAACCAAGAGAAGATCCAATGTCCCCACCTCTTCGAGTAGCTCTTTGGCGGCGGTGCCCTGCCCAGCAATGACGTCAGGATAATCGAAGGGTGGAATCATCACGGCGTTCCGTTCTTGAGCAATTTGCTGACAGAGTTGCTCTCGTAGGGTGACCGCCCGATCGTAAAAAATAATTTCGGCTCCATAACTCCGAGTTGCCTCCTGCTTCACAAAGGGGGCATCTTGCGGCATGACAATGGTTGTAGGAATCCCTAGTAGCTTTCCAGCAAGGGCGATCGCTGAGCATGATTCCCAGATGAATAAGCAATTACACCCTGCTGCTTTTGCAGATCCGATAAATTGGATAGGGCACTATAAGCGCCTCGAAACTTGAAAGAACCCGTTCTCTGCAAGTTTTCACACTTAAAAAAGACTTGGCTTTGGGTGCGATCATTAACGGTGCGAGAAGTGATAACAGGAGTTTTATTGGCCCATCCTTGGAGTCGCACAGCCGCAGCTTCGATATCTTTGTAAGAAACAGGTAAATCTGTCAGTACCATTTCAGGAATTGGGGTTGAGCCTGCGGTTATAACTGTATAAGTTATAACGGTATCAGTGTAAGTACAGAGCTTCTGCTCCTAATTCAAGATCTCTCAACACAATCTCTCAGCACAGTATTTGCATCTATTGGGCAAGTTCTGCATGCTGGAGAGACCTTTGTTAGCAACCCACTCTAATGAAATTGCAGATCATGAAGCGCCTTCAACAAATTGGTTTAGTTCTCTTTTCGCTATATCTGCTCTATCTGATGAAGACTGCTATGGGAATCAACTTATCAAACCGGTATAGCGCTTGGGCAATCTTTAAGCTGCCTGTTCAGACAGTTTTAGATGGGCGATCGCATCCGGGTGGAATTCTTTAAATTAAATCTAAATCAAACCTGACTCAATTTGGCTAAGAGGCACAAAGCACTCTTTAGGTAATAAGATCGGCTTTTCCCCAAAAATCAGCTTGCCTCGGTGGTTGAGCCGATCGATCGCGATGCCAATGGGGCGACGAGTTTGCTCTGGGTGTACTTCATAATAAGTACGGTAGATCTGGCGTGCTGTTTGAAGCAAAGCTGGATCGAGCAGTGAGGAAAAATCCATGGGTTCGATCGGGCTGACCATTCGAGGTTCTGGCTTTGAAGTGTATACCATTCTTATCGTTCTACAGATGTAGCTAGACTTTAGTTGATTTATATTTTTGCGGCAAGTGAGAATCTATTTTAAATAGAGGTGGGCTGACCCAGTTAGGCTGACCCAGTTGGACTGACCCAGTTAGGCTGACCCAGTGGGACTGACCCAGTGGGACTGACCCAGTGGGTTGCTCAGCCAGGTTGACAAGACCTGAACACCCCTTAAAAATAGTCACGGCAAAAATCAGACTCGCCGTGATGATAAGTCGGCAAATGGAGTTGAACTTGATTTTTTTACATTCTGTTACCTCGTTGAGGCTCATAAAGCTGCCCATTGCGTCTATATCATCTGCCTATGGCACCCTTAGTCTCGCTCTCAGCTTGCTTGAATGTAGGGGAATCAGCGTAATTTGCCTTTGTCCAACCTGCTTTCTGTCCTGCCTTGTTGTAACCCTCGAAAATTTTAACGCTCTATTACAAAATTGCGATCGCCATGACTCTTCTAAAGCTAACAACCTCACTGTTGGGACTCGTATTCCTAGGCTTGGCTGGTGCCACTGCTATTACCAATCCTGACCAGGCCGCCTACAATGAATTTGCTACTCAAAAATTGAGTCAATATCTCCAGGAAGACACCTGTGCCAAGGCAGGGATTGCCCTGCAAGCTCCCTGTAACTCGCTTGTCAAAGAAAATAAATCTCAGATCAAAAATCTCATCTCAGACAACACTCAGCGCCAAAACTTTGTCTTTTTGAGTATCTATAAAACCGATCTCAGCCCCAAGAAGCTCTTGCCTGCTTTTCTCGGCAATACCTTACCCAGTTATCACTTTGAAACAGCAGGTGCGCTGGGTAACTTTCAGATTTATAAGGTGAAGAAGCAATAGGGGCAGCGGAAGAACGGGAAAGCAGCAGATCCCCTTCACCCTCCCCACCCATTTCCTCTGACTCCCATCACCCAGCCCCCGATCGCTGCGATTCCCAGCACAGGTGTCAGCCAATCTCCCCAGCGCACATAAGGCGTTTGGGTCTGACGCCGATAAATCACATGAGCATGGGTCTCATAGGTGCGAAAGCCAGAAATCCACTGGGTTTTACCTTGAGGATCAATAATGCCTGAAAAGCCCGTGTTTGTGGCACGTACTGCCCAGCGATCGCTTTCGATCGCCCGCATCACGTCTTGGGCATGATGTTGGGCCATCATGGTGGCATTGTAGGGGTCGTTATTGGAGGCCGTCAGAATGAACTGTCCTCCAGACGCTGCTTGATGGCGAAACAATTGCGGGAAGGCAGACTCATAGCAAATGCCCGCGATCGCCCGTCCGAAGGGCGTATCAAACACCTGATTCAGATCTCCGGGTCGCATTGAGGCTTCGATCGGAGAAAGGCGACTCATCAGCTTGCCTAAAACTGACTCAAATGGCACATATTCTCCCAGGGGTACCAATTTGGCTTTGTCGTAGCGGCTGAAGATTTCTCCGCTGCCAGTCAGGGGTGAATAGCGTTTTGGGTAATTCTGGCTTGCCGAACGCCCACTGTGCCCACCCAAGCCAAAACCCCTCGCGATCGAATTGCCTGGTAGAGCGGATTTTGCGACTGATTTGCTTGACCCACCCAGAGCCAAGGCAAAGCTCCCTCTGGCGTGAGCACGGCTTCAACCCCTTGATCCACTAGCTTGTGATAGCCTGCGGTATAGCGATCGTTTGCCAACTGCTGTCCGACTTGAAACAGTTTGATCCGGGTGGGAACGTTACCTTGAATAATGCCAACCTTCAGCGATGATTCTGGAGCATCAATTCGGGGTTGCTGGTAGAGTCCAAACCCAATGAGATGAAGGCTAACCAAACTCACCCCTGCTATGAGCAATAAGTTGCGAGCTTGAGGCGAATGGTGCTTCAGCTTCAGAGCAATCCAGGCTTCTGCTAGACATCCATTCACCAGAACGATCGCTGCTGTGACTGCGGATTCTCCTGAAAGCTGCCCAAGATGCAGAATCGCCAGATTGGAGGGACTTTGGGTATACGATAGCGAAGTCCAATACAGAATGCCCTGACTCCAAAAGGCTTCTACAGCACACCAAAGTGCTGTGCCAATCAGGATGCGGAGAGCCGGGGAGCGATCCAGGGGCGATCGAGATTGTCTATTGCCCATTGCCCACAACCCATGGGCTGCGGCTGCCCAGGTTACGGTAATCCCTGCACCCCATAACGTGACAATCACCCAACAGGCCAGGGCAATGCCGATGCTGGCTAGCCAGGGCACTCCCATCCAGGTGAGGGGATGCAGCCCAGTAATCCAGGACAAGGCTAACCCGTGATAACCGATGCCCCAAACTAAGGCGTAAACAAGAGAAGGCAGGAGATTTGTGGAGCGCTTATCACCCACTACCAAGACCCAAAGCGGAGTCAGGGCTACCCAAGCCAGGCACCAAAGATGAGTGGGAGCAGGCGCTAAGCCCATGAGAATGCCGCTGCCGAAGGCAGCTAGTAATCGCCAATTAAAGGGGCGATGAAGGATAGCAGAGGGCTGTTGTGCTGGCAAAGAAGTTGGAATCACTGAATCTGGGACAGTATAAAGGTGGATTGAGCTTGCGGGTTGCTCCCCTGATCGAGCGTAATAATGATGGGTAGACAGGGATGAGTAGACAGGAATCTAGCAACGAGGCAGTCCGATGGAGGGAGGTTACTCAATGAGCGATCGCCTAAAAATAGAGTTCAGGTTCAAGGTAAGAGCGATCGCTAAACCTAGATTTATCCTGTCCTTAGTGATCTTGCCAGTGCTCCTGTCTCTGGGTTTATTGTCTCTTACAGGTTGCCGTAGCGTCAGTGATGAGGATTTGAGAAACTCTAGTGTGCCGCTTCAAGCCTGGTCTGCCGCTCAAACGCAGGGCAAACTCCAGCCGTTTCCACCAAAGGTTACGAATCGGCTGCAACGGTTGCTGAATCGTCATGCTGAGTTCGACCAAATTCCTGGTGTTGTGTTGCAAGTGGCCACATCGGATGGGGTTTGGATGGGATCTGCGGGCATATCCGATCGCACCAACAAAACGCCTCTTAAACCAACCGATCGATTCCGAATTGCCAGCTTGACGGAGTTATTTGTCTCGGTGGTTTGTCTGCAATTGGCAGAAGACGGCAAACTGGATTTGGATGCCACGATCGCTCGCTACCTGCCCCAAGAGGTGATGACTAAACTGGAAAATAGCCAGTTGGTTACAGTCCGACAACTGCTCAATCATACCAGCGGACTATCAGATCCTGATCCCGCAAAGCCTTCAAGCAGGCAATTCCTGGCTGCCCCCCAATCTGAGTGGACTGCGCAAAAAGTTTTGGATTTTTTACCCACTCAGGAACGAGCGGTACCCAAGGATACTTTTTCTCATGCCTCTAGTAACTATCTACTACTGGAAGTGATGATAGCGCAGGTTACAGGTCAGCCTTTGGTCAAGGTGTTGCGCGATCGCATTTTCAAGCCGCTGAAGCTCAACAATACTTTTCTGGAGCGGCGTGAACCGATTCCAGGAGGTTTTGTTCAAGGCTATCAAGATTGGGACGAGCAGGGCAAACCCGCCAGTAAGCCAGATAGCCAATTAGACAACGTGACTCGACCCCTGATCGACACGGGATTGGGGTTAGGAGACAGTGGCATTATCTCTAGTGCATCTGACATCACCCGATTTTTTCAGGCTGTTTTCTCAGACAACACTCTGCTTTATCCCAATTCTCTCAACCAGATGTTAACCCTGGCTGAAGATGGAAGAGGTGGCTACGGGCTTGGCATCAGACACACCATGACCCCTTGGGGAGAAGGATGGGCACAAACAGGCACAACAACAGGCTTTTCGTCAATTTTGCTATATATGCCAGTGCACGACTTGACTCTTGTCGTTTGGAGCAATGATGGCGATCGCGAAGATGAGCCTTACGAAATTGCCCAAAAAAGTCTGGAGATCATTCTGGGAAAGCCTTAAGTATCAGGTTGAACCTACGACCCTGAAGCGATCCTGGACTTCCCAGGAAGTTAGGGGTTTCCCCCGATGAGTAGCTTAACAGAAATATTGATAAACCCGATTTTTGGAGGGTGTTCCCCCTCCAAAAATCGGATCATTTATCGAGTGTGAGTGTGAGTGCTTATGGCGCTTCGGCGGTTCCATTAGCTTCGGCGGTTCCATTAGCTTCAGCGGTTCCATTAGCCGTTTCTTCCAGATTGGCAACTTCTTCTCCATTGGAAGGCGGCACTAAAGCTACCCCAACAATTGCATCATCCTCATCTAATCGCTGAACTCGGACTCCTGTTGCGGCGCGAGACTGGCAGGAAATCGCATTCACAGTTTGTCGGATAATGATGCCACGATTCGTGATAATGATGATTTCGTCATTCTCATTCACGACTTGCAGGGCTGCTAGGCGATCGCCAGGTTTCCGGAACTTAATAGCCCGCAACCCCAGCCCAGCCCGCTTTTGGAGCCGGAACTGTCCCACCGGAACGCGCTTGCCCAACCCGCCCATCGTAATCACAAGTGCCCAAGGACCTTGGCTCCGCTCCTCTGTTTCCACCAGTTCATCGGTGTCTAGCTCAGTATCAGCATCATCGCTTTCAGCAATACTGGCAACCACCTGGCTGGGTAAAATATCCATGCTGATGAGTTCATCGCCTTTACGCAATGCCATAGATTTGACGCCTCGCGTGGGTCTGCCTAAAGGCCGCAACTGCTCATGGTTAGAGCGAAAATGGATGGACATGCCTTGCCGGGTGCCAATCATCACACTATCTTCGGCTCTAGCTAGCCTGACCCACCGCAGTTGATCCTCATCTTCTAGCGAGATCGCGATCAAGCCGTTGGCCCGAATATGGCTAAAGGACGACAGGCCTGTTTTCTTGATGAAGCCTTTTTGGGTCAGCATCACCAGATATTCATCATCCGTGAATTCTGTCACAGGAATCACAGAGGTAATTTTTTCCTCGTGAGAGATCGGGAGCATTTGGACAATCGGGGTGCCGCGAGCCGTTCGTGATCCGGTGGGAATTTGGTAGGCCTTGAGGCAGTAGGAAATGCCGCGATCGCTAAAACAAATAACAACTGTCATGATCGTTACAGGTCAGGAAGTGTTCAACGCCGTCATCTTCCTTCATCCGAGTTCCAGCTTTGCCTCGTGTAGCCCGACTTTGGGCCTCAAAGGTGCTGACCGGCATGCGTTTGATATAGCCCTGTTCAGTTAGTAGGAGGATGGCTTGCTCATTGGCAATTAAGTCAATATCGCCTAGCTCACCATCAGCCGACTCAATAATGGTACGACGCGGATTAGAATAAGCCGCCTTCAGCTCTACTACTTCAGTTTCGATAATTTGCAGGATTCGTTCTTGCCGTGCCA
Organism: Leptolyngbyaceae cyanobacterium CRU_2_3; assembly: GCA_012034795.1. Taxonomy (GTDB): domain Bacteria; phylum Cyanobacteriota; class Cyanobacteriia; order Elainellales; family Elainellaceae; genus Drouetiella. Next base: position 12,260 of record JAAUOQ010000016.1, on the reverse strand, counting down.
GGATGTCTTGCAAATCTGCAATTCTGAGTTGTAAATCATCATGCTCTTTCTGAATTTTCTCAGCTTCTAAAGCCGTCAAACGACGAAGCTGCATTTGCAGAATCGCGTCTGCTTGCGTATCCGACAAGCTATAAGTATCCATTAACTCTTGCCGAGCCGTAGCTGTATCTGCCGCATGACGAATGATGGCAATGAGTTGATCGAGATTTGCGAGCGCCACTAACAAACCTTGGAGGATGTGATCTCGTTCTTCTGCTTTCCGTAGCTCATAGCGGGTACGGCGAGTGATCGTCTCAATCCGAAAATCTAGAAACACTTGCAGCGCTTGTCGGAGTCCCAAAAGCTGAGGTTCGCTATCAACTAGCGCCAGCATGTTAACCCCAAAGTTAGACTGTAGAGGCGTCTGCTTGTACAGATTATTCAACACCACACGCGCATAGGCATCGCGGCGAAGTTCAATCACAATCCGCATCCCGTCTCGATCGCTCTCATCCCGAATATCCGAGATCCCTTCTAATCGGCGATCATTCACCATTTCGGCAATCTTTTCGATCAGTGCCGCTTTATTGGTCTGGTAGGGCAATTCGGTGACAATAATGGCATCGCGATCGGGACGGCCACGCTGCTCCAGCGTTTCGATGGTCGCCACACCCCGCATGGTAATAGAGCCACGCCCTGTTGTATAGGCTTCCCGAATGCCGCTGGTTCCTAAGATTTGTCCACCGGTTGGGAAATCAGGACCAGGAATATACTGCATCAATCCCAAGTCTGTGATTTCAGGGTCGTGGATTAGGGCTACCAAGCCATCCAGCAGTTCACCCAGATTATGAGGCGGGATATTGGTTGCCATGCCCACGGCAATTCCTGACGAGCCATTGAGCAGTAATTGGGGGACGCGGGCGGGCAGGACTAATGGCTCCTGCTGAGAGCCATCAAAGTTGTCCGTAAACCCCACCGTTTCGGATTCTATATCTCTCAGGAGGGCATTGACGGTTAGGGCATGCAGGCGACATTCTGTGTATCGCATTGCGGCAGGCGGATCGTTGTCAATGGAGCCAAAATTGCCATGTCCAGAGATCAAGGGCAACCGCATGGAGAAATCTTGGGCCATCCGCACCAAGGCATCATAGATGGAGGTATCTCCGTGGGGATGATACTTACCTAGCACGTCTCCCACGACGCGAGCGCACTTCCGAAAGGGACGATCATGGGTCAGCCCTAACTCATGCATGGCGTACAAAATGCGGCGATGGACAGGCTTCAGACCATCCCTCGCATCTGGCAACGCCCGCCCCACAATTACGCTCATGGCGTATTCCAGGTAAGACCGGGACATTTCGTTCCGCAAGTCTGTAGGAACAATCCGCTCTTGAGGGATACTCATAGTAATTTAAGAAACTCCAAAAGTTTGAGCTTTCAGCTAGTAACCTGCAAAAGAGGAGATTGAGTGCTGCTAAAACTCACTACCAGTCCTCAAAAGCGCTGCTGAATAATAGTTTGCTCTTAGATGAAATTTTAACATATTTTGACCTTGAGGAGAGGCTAAAAGTTTGATGGCACATCGTTTTGGCTTGATGCAAGCTGCCTGCTGCCACTGCCAATCTTCATGATTTTTTCATTGACAGACGAGGATGCTGCTACAGGTTGAGTGACTGGTTTGCTAAGCCCGGCTCTCGACCTTGTTGCAGGATAAGCAGACCTGTAGCAAGCCAGTGTCAATCAGTGTCCAGCAGAGTGAGATGGAGCGATCGCTGCAATTCGGCCAATTCGTCTCGGTGAGCCGTCACGGTCAGCAGGCTTTGGGGCTTGTCAGCAGGGGTTGTCTCCTCGGAATTGACGAACGTTTCAACTTGCAGCAAAACTTGTTCGGGTCGGGCTGACTTTCTCCAATAAAAAATGCCAGCTAGAGGAGCAAAAACCACCAAACCTGGCAGAAATGGAGTAGCATCTCTCCAAGAAAACGAGAGCATTAGTGCTAGACACAGCAGTCCAATGGCTGCCAACAGGGTTAAAAAAATTGCCAGGAAGATGCTAGGGCGAACCAACCCCTCATAAGTCACCTGGTTTTTGACTGCGTCTACGCCAGCAATGCGGTAAGCTCGCTGAGTAAAATACTGCTGAATTTGTTCCAGCAATGGTTCTCCTTGTTGGGGGGTAACCAGCTTGGCAACCTGAATGCGGTCTTTAGTGGAGGCTCGGATAAAAAGAGCAGCCAACATTGACATCAGGATAGTCAACAGGGCTGTAGAGGAAAGCACAGGAATTTGCATGAGAAAAGGACTGAAGAAGAGGACAGGAAAATTCAGCGAGACCTATCAAAAGCTTACTTCTGATCTTCTCAAAAACTGCCTGAAAGAGCGATCAGACCAGATCTCTTATCAGTCCTTACTTCTAAATATGCTGTTGGTATAGCAACCCTGAACATTACGGAAGCCCCTGACTCAGGCAATGTATACTCAGGCAGCCCTAGCCCTAATGCAGCGATGCATGAACTGGTACTCCCACATACTCCTGCCAGAGTCGAGCTAGCTCCTGCGCTTGTTGTTGCCAGTCTGGGCAGATCTGATACATGCGGCGAGGACGCCCTCGTCCCTCTACTTTTTTCCAATAGCCAGTGATGGCATTGGCATCCTCTAAAAATTTAAGAGCGCTATAGAGGACTGTATCTGAAAGTCGATAGGTAGGATGCTCCTGCTCCAATAGGCTAATGAGTTCAGTGCCGTAGGAATCTTTGCGTAGAAGTACGGCAAGGACGTAGCAAACTGCCAATTCCTTATTAAGATAGAACGGAGGAGGATTGCGGAAAAACTGATAAATGTCCTCAAATGTAGTCATATTGCTCATCCAATTCAGCGAATGGATTGACGCTGGCAGCTTTTTGGGTAATTATTCAACTGGAGAGGCTTGCCAAATCTGGCAAATATCTCTCTCAAATATGCTTTCTTACCCTAGAACTGAGTAATTCGCGGTTTACATCATCAGTAGATGCACCTACTGAGTATTGACGATTTTGCCCTTAGCTTTAGAGGCTGAGGTGGCTAGATCCAGAGGGCAAGGAGCCAGACTGTCAAATCTAGAATCTAACGCATTGCTTGTTGCCAGATAATAATCAATTGTAGTCACTGGTATAGGGCTTTGTCTGTCTTACTCTGGGAAGAGGACAGTATGATTTACCTCTAAGTGGAGTTTGATGATGGTTCTGTGCATCGCAATTCTCTCCGAAGAAATGGCTTTCCTGCTATAGGTAGCGATCGCCTAGCGAAAAAAGTGCGCTTAACGCCACCCGTAGAGTTGCCTTCTTGTATTAAAAGTTAACAAATCATCCAGTCTGATCAACCCTACACTAAACCTGCCCGTAGCGCGACTACGGCTACTTGGACGCGATCGTCTACTGCCAACTTATTCATAATGCCCCGCACATGCGTTTTCACTGTGTTGGGGCTAAGATACAGCACTGCGGCAATTTCTGGATTGCTCAGCCCATCAACCATCAACTTCAGCACTTCTAGTTCGCGTTGAGATAATTGACCGACAACATTAGGTTCTGCTGGGGACAAGGGTTTTAGATGCTCCATCACTAACCGTGCCACTTGTGAATCTAAATAGCTGGCTCCTTCGCGGGCTGCCCTAATCGCGGTTAAGAGATTATCTACGCTTGTACCTTTAACGCAGTAAGCATCTGCGCCACTTGCCAACGCCCCGATCACCTCATGCTCTGTCGTATGAGAGGTCAGCATCACCACTCGCACGTCTGGCATTGCTTGTTTAATTTGCTGAGTAGCGGCAATGCCATCCTGGCGGGGTAGTCCAATATCCATGACCACAACATCTGGCTGCAAGCTTTTGGCTGCTTCAACGGCTAGATAGCCATCGCTGACTTGCCCAACCACCAGAATATCTGAAGCGTTAGATAAAGATTGCTCTAAACCCAACTGCATCATCGGATCATCTTCGACAATTAAGACCCGCGTAGGGGTTTCAAAAGGGCTAGTCATGGTTTAGATCTGGGATAGTCGGCAGGACAGATTTATCGGGTTGAGAATGCTTCATCAAATCGCTTCGTGATCGGCTCTAAGAGAAAGGTTAAGACCGATCGCTGCCGAGTGACAATTTCTGCGCTGGCCGCCATCCCAGGAGTAAGCTCTACTTGCTTGCCATTAATGCCAACGGTAGTGCGACTTAGCTTAATTTTCGCTTTAAACACCAAACCTAGATCTTTATCAGCAGTGGCATTGGGGCTGATGCCAATTACCTCGCCATTGATGGTGCCAAATTCCTGAAAGGGAAATGTGGCGATTTTGACCTTAGCGCGTTGCCCTTGCTCAATAAAGCCAATATCTCGGTTGAGAACCTTGACTTCTAGAACCAGATCATGATTTTCGGGCAGGATGGACAGCAGTTCGTCGCCCTGTTGTACTGATCGAGATCCCAGCGTGGCTTCCAAGTTGTAGATTGTGCCATCAATCGGAGCCGTGATCACTTGTCCTTCGGCTCTGACGCGAGCCTGGGCAAGTTGCCCTTGAATATCAGTAAGGCTTTCGCGGCGTTGGGTCAGTTGAGTGAGGATTTCGGTTTGCCGCTCTGCTCCTAGGCGGTTGGAGGATTGCTGGGCAGACTGGTAGGCTTGCTGCGCTTGTTGAATGGCTTGCTGCTGCGCCAAGATTTCTTGTTTGAGAGAAGAGACTCTGTCTTGAGCTTCCGTGAGTTGATCTTTAGCTTGTAGATAATCGAACCGGGGTACAGCTCCGTCAATCAAAGTTCTGAGGCTGGCTTCTCGGTTGCGGGCGTTTTCCAGAGTGGACTGGGCATTGACCAGATTTTCTCCCAGTTTGGCAAGCTGAACTTTGGCTTCCTCGATCGCCGATAGTTGCCGTTGAGCATCTGCGGCTGCGGCCGCCTGTTTATTATCAAACTCTTGCAACCGAGCTGCCAACAATTGATCTTGAACCGCAGTACCCGATCGGGTTTTCCCCTGGTTTTCAGCGTCTAGACGGGCAATGTCTTGCCGTACCAGTTCGGCGTTTTTTTTGGAGCCGATCGATCTCACTTTGAGAGAGTTTAGGATCTTCTGCAATCAAGACATCGCCTTTTTTAACCCGATCGCCTTCTTTAACCCGAATTTCTCGAATTACTCCCCCTTCCAAGGCGCGTACAGGACGCACCTGAGTGGAGGGAACCAGTTCACCTTGGGTGACAGCGACTTCATCAACGATGCTGAAATAGGCCCAACCAATGGCTCCGAACACCAGGGCCGTCAGACTCCCAGCTAATAGCCGGGTGTAAAGCGGTGGTAGTTCTCGCACGGCTTTGCCCAACTCATAGGACAGATAGTCTTCTGGGTTGACGAACTGTTGGCGAGTTTGACGAGTTTGGGCAGGAGCGGTTTTAGAGAGTGCTTCCATAGGACTGGGAAAAATGGTGGAGGATGATCTGGGCGGGAGAACTTAAGCATTGGAGGAGTTTCTGATGGTGTTAGCACCCAGGAGAAACACGCTTGGGAAATTCGGAAAAACTGAGGCATGGCTCACTGCGATCGCCTCACATCAAAACTCCGAAGTCCTTCTGAAGTCTGGTATTCCACGGCAACTTGATCCACGACGGCCGTAGGCGGGCCTTGATGACACCAACGGATGATTTCTTCGACCTGAGTGCGCTCGCCCTCAAACACGGCCTCTACCCGCCCATCCCGCAGGTTACGCACCCAGCCGTTGAGTTTCAACAACTGTGCCATATCCCAAGTAGATGCGCGGTATCCCACCCCTTGGACTTTGCCGGAGACAAACACATGAGCTGCGATCGGCTGATGGAGAGGAAGCGGTTGAGTCATGGACAGTTGAGTCATAGAAATTAAAGTTGAGTCATAGAAATTAAAGTGATGAAACAGGACTCAAATTTTTCCTTGGAGAGGTTTGCAGAAGTCTTCAACACCAGTTTTGATGGCAAACAGGATAACGGGCGTAGCCAACACAGCAGGGATATCGGTTTCGGCAGCCAGTAATTTGACAGCGTTGGCGATCGAGCCAGACATCAGGGAATCTTTGATTCCAGCTTGGCATAAAAATGCTCGCCAGCGTTTTGAGAGACCCTCTAACCAGCGATTGGACTCATTTGGTTCTTGCCCAGAATGGAGAGCTAGAGCGATCGCTGCGTCTTCTAAGTCGCCCTCGCAGTCTTCAATCATATCTAAGGCATGTAAGGCAACTGGATCGTCGGCTAGTTTCGTCCGGTATTGCTCAATTTCTTCTAGATTGACAATCATCATGGTAGGGGAGGGTCTAAATACAGCACACTGTTAGCCTAAATATTATTCGCTGGAATCGTTTGCCTCACCGCCTTGTCCATTCCAACCCGCAAATTACCCCTGCTCCAGCCGTTAGCAGAATTAGCAGCCAGAGTATGGCACCTGGCAAAAACGTCAGAAGGCTGAAACCTCGCAACGCCCAAATTACGGCTGTGATACTCAGAAGCGTCAGGAAAATCGTGGTTGTGGGTCTGATGGATCGGCTCATTTTTATAGGCTGCTTGGAAATTTTGTCTTTCTGTCCTGATCTGGCTGAGTATGGCTTGGCTGAGTATAGTTTGGTTCAATATATAGTTCGGCTGGAAAGTAGTCCGAAAAATAGCCTGACTAAATATAGTTTGACTCAAGTAGATAGGTCATGGGTTCCCAGAATTTATAGAGATCTTAAGGTTTTCCTGCCTCCTGACAGGTTCATTCAACCATACCGCCATTGCCCTAGCGATTCCGCATTCCCATCAAAATTCCGCCGCCGATTGATAACAACACAAGTGCCCAAATCACCGTTTCAGGGACGGCTTTGACCCAGCCGAAGGCCTGTACCAGCATCAGTCCAGCCATTAAGATCAGCAGCATTCCGGCAGAATACAGAAAGATACTAAGACCCAGATTAGGAGAACGTTTCACAAACTCTACACCTCATATTCCACAGTGCATTTTTGCCCCATTGTTACATGTCTAGCTGATTTGGGATATTGGCAAACCTGAGAATTGAGGATGTGCAGTGTCATTCTGCTCATTCTGACTATTACCTAATTCTGACTATTCTATTGATAGAACTAGGGCAATCGACCAGTACAATGATGAGTGGCGTTCACCATAGGGTATGTAGGAGAAAGCAATGCCTGTTGCAGTTGGAGCACTTGAGACAAAGGGTTTTCCGGGGATCCTTGCGGCAGCCGATGCGATGGTGAAGGCGGGTCGCGTCACGTTGGTGGGCTATTTGCGCTGTGGGAGTGCCCGCTTTGCAGTCATCATCCGGGGCGATGTTTCGGAAGTAAAAACTTCGATGGCGGCTGGCGTAGAAGCGGCTGAGAGTTGCTTTGGCGGCACGTTGGAGTCTTGGGTAATCATTCCTCGTCCGCATGAAAACGTGGAAGCGGTACTGCCGATCGCTTTTACAGAGTCGGTTCAAGGCTTCCGCGATTCCGTTGAAATTCCAATGATTTCCAGACGGCAGACGGGGGCGAGCTAAAGGTGTCAGTTTGAGCTAACGGCTTGAACCGGAATAGATGGGTCTGCTCGTGAATCCGTATGGTTCATGCTGCCGATCGGCAGCCACTTTTGGGCGATTGGCATTCGCCAGCCTGTGCCAAACGCCCGATCAGTGACTTTGAGTCCGGGTGGTGCCTGTTTGCGTTTGAACTCAGCCCGGATGACAAGCTGAAAAACGCGATCGACAATGACCGCCTTATGCCCAGAAGCCACAATTTCTGCGGCTGATTTGTGCTGATGAATCATCTGGTGCAGAATATCATCCAAGATTTCGTAAGGCGGTAGGGAATCTTGATCAAGCTGTCCAGGTTTGAGTTCAGCGCTAGGTGGCTTGACCAGAATATTTACAGGAATGACTTCCCCAAGGGTGGGGAGTTGGCGATCGCTGCTTGGCTGGTTTAACCACTGGCAGATAGAGTAAACCCGCGTTTTAGGAACATCAGCGATCGCTGCCAGTCCACCATTCATGTCGCCGTATAGGGTGCAGTAGCCCACGGCCATTTCGGACTTGTTGCCCGTAGAGATTAGCAAGTGGCCAAACTTGTTGGCGATCGCCATCAATAAGTTGCCCCGAATCCGGGATTGAATATTTTCTTCGGCAATGCCGAACTCAGTTTCGGCAAACAGGCTAGCAAAGGTTTGGTCATAGGTTTGCATCAGGTCGCCGATGGGCAGTAGTTGGGTTTGAATTCCTAAATTTTTGGCTAGGTTTAAGGCATCATTCACAGAATGCTCAGAACTATAGGGAGAGGGCATTAGCACACCCAGTACATTTTCAGCCCCAATGGCAGCCGTGGCGATCGCCGCTACCAAGGCTGAATCAATTCCGCCGCTCAGTCCCAGGACAACTTTGGAGAAGCCACATTTGCGGATATAGTCGCGTAGCCCTAACACCAGGGCCGCCCAAATTTCAGCATCGTCGGTTGCTGGCTGGGAAGCAAGGGTGGACTGTGGCAGACTGACCAAATCTCCTAAAGCTGGATCAAATTCAACCCAGATCAAATCAGAGGCAAACGCTTGACCTCGACAAACCATCTGCCCTTGTCGGTTGAAGCCAACGCTATTGCCGTCAAACAGCAAGTCATCATTTCCGCCGACCTGGTTGACATAGAGGATTGGCTGTTGATAGCGAATTGCTGTGTGTTGCAGCATGGATTCTCGCAGCTTTTGTTTGCCCACCGTATAGGGCGACGCCGACAGGTTGATGATCAAATCCACACCTTGTTCAGCCAGTTCAGCGATCGGATCTATCCGATAGTGGCGTCTTCCCCAGAATTCTTCATCGTTCCACAGGTCTTCACAGATGGTAACGCCAACTTTAACAGCAGCAGCTTTGGGGGCAGCAAGTGGAGATAGGGAACCGCCCGATTTGTCAGACCATTCACTAGCCGATTCATAGGGCACGGCTAACCCATTCAGCAAAAATAACGAGATCGCCGAGCCAGGTTCAAAATAGCGATCTTCGTCGAAAACATCATAAGTGGGTAAAAGTCGTTTATGGAAAACATGCTGAACTTTGCCGTTTTCCAGCAATGCTGTGCTGTTAAAGAGGGGCTTACCACCCTCCTGGGTTGATCGCTCATTCACTTCGACCATGCCCACCAGTACTGCCAATTGTGGCGGCAAGTCTCCTGCGAGTTGTTCGAGAATCTGGCTCATAGCGGCGATGAAAGCAGGTTGCAAGAGTAAATCGCGCGGGGGATAGCCACAGAGTGAAAGTTCTGGCGTTAGCAATAGTCTTGCCCCTTGGGCAGAGGCTTGTTGAGCAGACTGTAAGATTTTCTCGGCGTTTCCGGTTAAGTCTCCAATGGTGGGATTCAGTTGAGCGATCGCGATTTTCATAAGCGGGATGTCGAGTCTAAATTTAGGTTTTGAGTTAGGGCTGATTCAATCAAGGCCAGGCTAAATAAATACTGGGCTAAATAAATACCAGGGGTCTGTCTTTTAAGGGGGCAAACGCTTCAGCATCGAAACGATATAGGCTTGCCGGTCGTCCGGCTCCGCGTGAGACTTTGACACCGGTATCTGACAGAAAACCCAGCTTCAGCAGACGCGATCGAAAGTTGGAATAATCTGAAAAACTTTCGCCTAAAACAGTGGTGTAAAGCTGATAGAGATCGCTCAGGGTAAATAACTCTGGCAACACTTCAAAAGCTACAGGGCTATATTCCAATTTGTTGCGAAGCCGACGATAGCCATATTCCAGAATTTGATTATGGTCAAAAGCCAGCGGTGGGATCTGCTTGAGCGGATACCACGCGATCCCACTAACACCATCGGCAATCAGTTCGGCATCGGCAAACTGCACCAGCGCAAAATAGCTCACGGATAAGTATCGCACGCCATAACTGGTGTCAGCTTCGCGGGGATCGCGGTTGGGGCCACCAAAGGTATAAAGCTGCTCTAGATATAAATGCTCAGCTCGAATTTTTTCTGCCAGCACGCGATACGCTGCATCCTCCAACGATTCTCCCTGCCGCACTAACGCACCAGGCAAACTCCATTGCCCAATAAACGGCCCCTCGTGACGCAGCACCAGCAATACCAACAGCCGGTTCTGCGCGGTATCTACCGAGAAAATGACGTTATCTACGCCCACCTTGAAGTCTGCTAGGGCTTTGGGATGGGGCGGATCAGCAGATTTCTTTTGGATGCGTCCTGACATGCGTTTTCTTGCTCCTGGTACAATTGCTGCCGATGAATATACGCTTCTACAGGCGGCGTAATAATCTCTGGATTTCCCTCTTCCCGATAGTCTGTGGAAGAAACCGCAGGCACAGCCAAATTGGCCATCGTCACCTTTGCCCCCATTTGCCGCAAAGGTGCCACCTCTGCCTCTGTGAGCCGATACCCCCAGCGTGGAACAACTAGCAGTTTGACCTGGTTGAGTAGCTGCTCTACCTGATACCAGCGCGGCAATTGTGATACTAAGTCTGAGCCAATCACTAACGTTAACTCCGCCGCCGGCCAAATTTGCTGTGCCCGCTCAACCGTGATCAGCGATCGCGAATGACTCAGTTCTGGATGCAACTGCACATGCTGTCGAGGTGGATACAGATCGTTGATGAGCAGTTGCAGCATGGCCGATCGATGTTCTAAGGGCGTTTGGTGGGATTTAAAGGGATTATCTGATGCCCACACGGCTACCCAGTCATAGCGATCGGCTAACCAGGCAATGATCGCTTGGTGTCCGGCAGTGGTGGGTCAGCGCTGGTTCCAAACAGGGCGATTTGCATAGAGGAGTCGGGGTAAAGAGGGAAGAATAAAGAGAGATGGACGAAGAGACAAGCGTCAAGGAGATAGAAAGCGATTGGCAGCCCTATCGGCTATGGGATCTGCGAATTGTGTCTTGAGTCTGCTCCGTTAGCGCTTGTAAATTGGATGAAATTTGGGGGGCGATCGCTTCTGGTTGCTCAATTTGACGGACAGATTGTTCTAGAGAAAGCACAGAATTGCGACTGCGCTGGGCTATTTCATTGAGAGTTTCGGGCAAATGGACTCGTTCACCTTGTTTGATCACAAGCTGGAGTAAAGGCTGTTCAGTCGGGTTGGGTGGTTCGGTGATTAAGCCTAGGCGATCGCTAATGTTTCCAGCAGAGGTAAATTGCCGAAAAATCTGCTTGCGACCTGGGTAAGTGGCTTTGCCACTAGAGCCTTTCATCACTGGGATACCGTCAATATCGACGAGTTTATAAACGCCATTAACGGGCGTACCGGTCACCAGTTTTGTACCTAAGCCGTAACCCTGAATATCTGCTCCTGCTGCTTGCAGCCGAGCAATTTCGTACTCATCTAAATCGCCGCTGGCAAAGATAAAGACTTCGGGTAAGAGCGATCGCACGGCTTGAGACAGTTCGGCTAAATTGCCAGAGTCCAGCCGGATAGCGTTCACGGTCATTTTGCCTGCCTGCACTTGGGTGGCAAGGCGTTGGGCCGCAGCGATCGAGTCATAGGTGTCAATGAGCAGCGCTGCATCTGGGAAATAACGCTGGAACGACGTAAATGCTTGATCCTCGCTGCCCTCTAAGGCAGACAGCGCCATGACTAAGGCGTGGGCCATCGTACCACTAGGGGTTCTTCCCAGTTGGAGAGCAGCTAACACGTTGGAGGTGGCATCTAAGCCACCAGCCAAGGCAGCCCGTGCTGCCCATAGAGCACCCTGCGGACTAAAGGCCCGGCGGGTGCCAAATTCCAATAGTCTAGTTGACTCACCAGCCCTATCTCGGATGCGAGCAGCTTTGGTGGCAATCAAAGTCTGATAGTTAATCACATTCAGGAGATACGTTTCGACCAGTTGCGCCTGCCACAGAGGGGCTTCTATCCGTAAAAGTGGCTCATGGGCAAAGACGGCAGTTCCTTCAGGGACTGCCCAAACATCGCCTGTGAAACTGGCTCCTGCCAGCAAATCCCAGAAGCGATCGGGAGCGTTAGTAAAAATACCAGTAGACTGAAGCGCTGCAATTTGCTCTGCTGTAAAGCGAAACTGCTCCAGATACTCCAGCGCTTGAGCCAGTCCCATGGCAATCAGGTAGCCAAAGTTTTCGGGCAAACGGCGTACAAATAGCTCAAAACTGGCGTGGCGTTGATCAATCTGCTCGCCTGTATAGCAAGCCGCCATTGTCAATTGATAAAGATCGGTCAGCAAACTGTAGTCTTGTGGACGGATAAGTAGGGCTGGATCTTCCATAGTCTATAGGAATAGTGCTTGTCAGAGTGTTACTGAACCTCGGCAAACCGATTTGGGTCA
>JAAUOQ010000001.1 GCA_012034795.1 Leptolyngbyaceae cyanobacterium CRU_2_3 | reverse complement strand
TCAATCATTTCATCTTATTGAGAATATGGATTGATTATCTCAAAAATAGCTAAATCGCCAAGAGTATTGCTACCAAAGGGTTCTGATCTTAATTATTTTTTGGCTCCTCGAAACAGCGGAATGTGGGATCAAAAGCTACGTCAGGGCTATTTGTGTGCCGAAGACGATGTTTGTATTGCTACCATTCGCAATGAACCTAACGGACACCCAACCGTTCAGCCTGCTTCTAGCAATGGACATCGCCCATCCTCACCTCTAGATGCTCAAGCGATCGCCTGGATTCAAGAGGTGTTAAGCCAGAAATTTTATATTGGAGTGGAACAAGCTGATACGCGGCGATTTCGGGCAAATTCTTGGTCAGATTGTGGCGTGATTAAAACGATGCAGGAAGAGGAGGCGATCGCCACAGTAGCACAACTTTTACAGCACTATCCACATCAATATGTGCGTCTGTTTAGCATTAATCCTAAAACACGGCAACGCGGCAACGAGTTAATAGTTCAACACGCAAAACAGAGATAGCACGATGGAATTATGGTTTCAACGCGACTCGATTAAAGAAGCAACTCCTAGCTCCAGTATGACAGGCAACATCACCAACCTGTTCAATCTTCAGCAAAAGGGTATCTGCATCACAGTCGTAGTACAGTGCTTTGACTTTCTGAATATGTCCAGAGGTTGCACCCTTGTGCCAAAGTTCAGTACGAGAGCGACTCCAATAATGGGCTTCTCCTGTTTCTAGCGTTTGCCGGATTGATTCGTGGTTCATCCATGCCACCATCAAAACAGTATTATCTTGATAGTCTTGGGCAATCGCCGGAATCAAACCCATGTCGTTAAATTTAAGTTGCTCTAGCCAAAGAAGGTCTTGATTCATCGTTCTTACCGAGTCAAACAATTATTCAGTGCTTGGATGAGGAAGAGTGAATCTAGTTTGCGTCCAATCAACACCATCTGATTTTTAGGAGAACCTTTCCACTCGCTATCGTCGATCGTAAACCGTTTACCGCTGAGTTGGAATAAATGCCGTTTAGGACTTTCATCGAAGTAGAGAACCCCTTTTGCCCGGAATACATTATCAGGAAGGTGATAATCCAAAAACTGTTGAAACTTTTTAACGGATAAGGGGCGATCGCTCTGAAATGAAACCGCCATATATCCATCGCTGTTGAGGTGTGTGGAACTAGGTGCAGGTGCTGTAAGTGTTTTTTCCGAAGAACCTGATTCCGCAAGATTCACATCCAGAATCAGTGAGAGTGAAACCTTTCCATATTGGGAGCGCAAAATCCTGGCCCCTGCTTTAATCGAACCAATATGCCCTTCCAGCTCATCCACTTCAGCTTCAGGCAGTAAATCAATTTTATTAAATAAAATAATGTCACTATAGGTAATCTGACTCATGGCAGCATCACTAAAATAGTGTGCTGGAGTAAAGGTAGACACATCGACAACTGTGAGAATTGCATCGAGTTGAGTATGCTCTCGTAAATCAGTTCCTAAGAATGTAAGGGCGATCGGCAGGGGATCTGCAACTCCGGTTGTTTCAACAATTAAATACTCAATTCGGTCTCGACGCTCTAATACTCGATAGGCGGCATCTGCCAGGTTGTCATTGATAGTGCAACAGATGCAGCCGTTCGTCAGTTCAATCATGTCTTCTTCGACCGCGATCAAAAGCTGACTATCAATATTGATGTCACCAAATTCATTCACTAAAACTGCAACTTTGTAATGCTCAAAATTTTGCAGAATGTAGTTCAACAGTGTTGTTTTACCGCTGCCTAAAAAGCCTGTGATAATGGTTACAGGTAGTTTGGTGTCAGTAGGTGTGGGATCGGACATAAATTCACATGGGTAGTGGGTAGAGAGCGGGAAGTAGAATGACTCCACTCCCCTATTCACTTCCTAATGAAACGATGGGCTATGGCGAATTAATTCCATAAATTCCTGGCGGGTTCTAGCATCATCGGCAAACACTCCCTGCATTGAACTTGTTACTGTCCAGGAACCTGGCTTTTGTACACCCCGCATCACCATACACATATGGGTAGCTTCGACAACCACTGCTACACCTTGAGGTTTGAGCAAGCCTTGCAGAGCATCAGCAATTTGATGGGTCAAACGTTCTTGCACTTGCAGGCGACGGGCATACATTTCGCAAATCCGAGCAATTTTGGATAAGCCAATGACTTTGCCGTTAGGAATATAGGCGACGTGAGCACGCCCTAGAATGGGTAGAATGTGATGCTCGCAGGAGCTGAACAGATCAATATCGCGCACCAACACCATTTCACTGGCATCTTCGTGAAACACGGCTCCGTTGAGCAACTCATCCAGGGATTGCTGATAGCCAGAGGTCAGGAATTTGAGCGCTTTAACCACTCGTTTAGGGGTGTCGCGCAGTCCTTCGCGATCGGGATCTTCACCCATGCCAAGCAGCAAGGTGCGAACGGCTTGCTGCATTTCCGCTTCAGAAACGGGGAGTTCAGTTTCAGTGCTGATGAGTTGCTTACGGACATCGTCGGGTGAGATTGATAGAGTCATGAGTGAATTTAGATTAAGTGATTATCAGCCGCAGAAATAGGGAACGCGGTACGTCCCTTCTTCCAGCAGACGACTGAACTGCTGCAAGACTAATGATCAGGCGAGACAATCTGCTAGCTGCTGTCGCAGTTGATCGGCATTTAGATTGCGCCCAATAAACACAAGCTGGTTCTTGGGTGGGGTGCGCCATTCTTCCGCTTGCAGGTCATAGCGAGGGCCACTGAGTTGGAAGATGTTGCGTAAGTTGCTTTCGGCGAACCAGAGAATTCCTTTTGCTCGGAAGACTTCCTGAGGTAAATCATTTTGCAGAAAGGTTTCAAACTTTTTGACATCAAAGGGGCGATCGCTCTCAAAGGAAATGGACACAAACCCATCGTTGTCAAGGTGAGCTGAATGGTGATGATGATGTTCATGGTGATGTTGATCTTCATGGCGATCATGCGAGTGGTGATGGTCATGCTGGGTTTGTTCAACTTCTTCCTGAACTAAATCGGCATAGGCTTCCGGGTTGTTATACCCCACATCTAAAATGAGCGGCAGCGACACCTTACCGTGTTGACTATGCAAAATTCTGGCTCCAACTTTCACTGTGCCAATGTATGCCTCTAATTCCTTCACTTTCTGAGGTGATGCCAAATCGGTTTTGTTCAGTATTGTGACATCGGCACAGGTAATTTGCTTAAGCGCTGCTTCACTCTCGAAATGCTCTGGCGTAAAGGTTTCGGCGTCAACAAGGGTGATAATTGAGTCCAAGCGAGTGAAGTCGCGCAGTTCAGTTCCTAAAAATGTCAATATGATCGGTAATGGGTCAGCAACGCCAGTGGTTTCAATCACCATATAATCGACCCGATCTTCTCGTTCCAGCACTCGATATACGGCATCCACCAGTCCATCATTAATGGTGCAACAAATGCAGCCATTGCTCAGCTCTACCATATCTTCATCCATCGACACGAGTAATTGGCTATCGATGTTAATATCGCCAAATTCGTTTACAAGCACCGCAACCTTTAAATCACGGCGATTGTTCAAAATGTGATTCAGCAAAGTGGTTTTGCCACTGCCCAAAAAGCCAGTAATAATTGTGATCGGCATTCCTTGTTTGGGAAGCTCTAGGGAGGTAGTGTTGGTTGCAATCATGGTGCTAGTCATATCAAAGCTCCTCAGCTAAAAATGTTCATATTAAATGGCAATGCAATCTGTTAATTGCTGCTTGATTGTGCTTACATCCAGATTTCGTCCAATAAACACGAGTTGATTCCGATCCGGTGGCTGCAAATGAGTGTTTCTTAAGTCACACCGCTGACCACTCAGTTGAAACACATAGCGCAATTGACTCCCCTGAAACCAGAGAATTCCTTTGGCACGGTATAGATCCAGGGGTAGATGGTCAAGGAAGTTCTGAAATTTAGGTAAATCAAGAGGCTTTTCACTCTCAAATGAAACTGCCATAAACCCATCATTCTCCAGATGATCAGAATGATGATCATGACGGGTATGATACTCTGTCAGATCGTGTGTGAGGTAAGTGCCGGGGTCGTTAAATCCAACATCTAAAATTAACGGTAACGACACCTGTCCATGCTGAGTTTGGATGACTCTGGCACTCTGCTTAATGGAGCGAATATAAGTTTCTAGTTCATCAATGCGATCGCGCTCAATCAAATCAGTTTTGTTTAATAGGATAATGTCGCCATAGATCAACTGATTGAGTGCCGCTTCACTATCGTAGTGATTGGGCATGAAGGACTCTGCATCCAGAACCGTCAGAATTGAATCAATATAAGTGACATCTCGCAACTCGGTACTGATAAAACTCAGCATGATAGGCAATGGATCGGCAACCCCTGTGGTTTCAATCACAATGTAGTCCACTGCATCACCGGGATTGACCAATTCGCAAACCGTATCAATCAAGCTCTGATTAATGGTGCAACAAATACAGCCATTGCCCAATTGCACCATATTTTCATCAACGGATACCAATAACTGGGAGTCGATGTGAATATTGCCAAATTCATTCACAATCACGGCTACTTTGAGGTCTTGGCGATTGTTCAAAATGTGGTTCAGCAGGGTCGTTTTACCACTGCCCAAAAAGCCTGTGATCAGCGTAACGGGTGTTCCTCGCTTAGGAACGGTGACGGATTCTGAACGAGTCTGCACAACAGTATGGGTCATAAATTCCTCCGATTCAGAACCTGTGAATCAGCAACCTGAAATGCTGCAACCTTGTGCTGCATGAATTTGAAGATGTTGTAAAACCCGTTGCTCCGAGAGGGGGTGAGACTGACATTCAAACCTGTCTGTTGAATAAAATCTGGCGTGAGTTGGAGAACTTCATCAGGGGATAACCCATTCAGTCCTTCGATCAGCAATCCGACCAGACCTTTGGGAATTTGGGCATCAGACCTCCCCTGAAACGTGACTTTGCCGTTGTGAAGAGCCGCTGTGATGTAAACCTGGGATACACACCCCGGCACTTTGTTTTCTGCCACTGCCTCAGCTTCAGGCAATTCTGGCACCCGCTTGGCAAACCAGAGCAAATACTCAAAGCGCCGCCTGGGTTCAGAGATTTGCTGGAACCGCTGGATAATCTGTTCCAGGTTTGGGGGGAGAGGCTTGACGGCAGCGGACATAGCAATCCAGGTAATATAAAATGATAATCATTCTCATAATACAGAATTTTTGGCACTTTGGACAGGTTTGTGATTCAGGGCTTGCCTCTGCCAATAGGCTTGGATAAAATTTATGACCTGGATACGTGGGTGAAATGTCTGTATCCTGGGTGAATGCCAAAGGACGAGCTAGATGTCAACAAATATGTAGTTTTCGGGGTAGCAACAGGTATTGGTCAATCCAATCAATGCGACCTTCCTGCTTAAACTGACTGAGTAAGCGGGTTACGGTTACTCGTGTAGTGCCTAGTGTGTCTGCAATATCCTGATGGGTTAGGCGTAGCTGAATCAATTGCCCCTGCTCTGATTCACGACCAAACTTATCAGTTAGCCACTCTAATAACTGCTGTAACCGTTGGTGAATCTGCCCACTGCGAAGCCGCAATAACACTTGGGTTTGGTGGAGGTGAGACAGTAGCACCTGATTTAAATGACCGCATTCTTCAGGCTGGATCGAACGAACCTTAACATCCGTCAAACACTCCACTGCATAGGGCTGGATACAGGTGAAAGGTTGACCTACGGTATCTCCCAAACCCCAAAATCCCAGAACAATGAGGGTGCCATCTTCAGTGAGCGTGTAAGTACGCACCGTCCCAGCTTCAATGTGCCAGAGGGTATTTTCACGGGGCGAGAGGTGTTCTCGACGCTTAAATGTGCTTATTGCCGAACCATCCAACTTTGGTGCGATTAGAGTGAGGTTAGCCATCGATAGATTGCTCAGATATATTAAACGATTACTTGTAAGCAGTGGCACAGAATTCGTTCTGCTAAAATCGCACTACACTGTTCACTGCTATAAATCTCTAACCAGGCATCTGGGTGTGTTTCAAACAAAAGTCTTTCGCTTGGTAAAACGGCTTTCTCAAAGTACCAATGAGGAATATTAGAAATACGGGCAATTTGGATATGGCGAGTCGTGTTGGTGTAGCAACACAGAATTTTTGCTTTCTGTCCACAGGGTAAATAGTCAAGAACTTGAGTCATGGTCAACCATCCAGATCTAGCAACTGGGCAGGGGCGGAATTCTCGCCAGAATTCCCTTCTTGAGGATTTCAGGACGTTCTTGACGGGGAACGATTCCGTCTGTACTAGCATGGTATTGTTTTGCCATTTGCAGAATTGCTGAAGCACTTTGTAAGGCAGGTAAATCGCCAAACATCAAGGTAGTTTTGTTAGGAGCAGTAAGGGCAATTACGCAGGCTCGATTACAGCCACTCAAGCACTCGACGGCTTCAATTTTGTATTCAGGCTGGAGTGTCCATTGTTGTTGCTGATGTAATAAACTCTGGAGTAAGTGATAACCGCCGCGTTGTCCCATATATTCTCGTTGCGTTGATGAGAAGGTACAGGACTTACAGACAAATAGAACGTGTTGGGGCATGATTACCTACTTTGCTTGAAAGGCTTGAATTAAATCGGCTTGTTCAATCTCATCAATGGTTTTATGGACTTTAAACTGTTGGGCGGGTTGGGTTAGAACGGCAATTGCTGTCTCAATCGGTGGGCATCCTGGCTCTTTGCACTGAAGTTGACTAATGGAGACTGTAATTTCTGGATCTAGTTTCAAGCGTTCATAGATCCAGGTTTTGAGTTGCTGCACCTTGGCAGGATCGGCTTTGAGTTTTGACTGTGAAAAAAGATTCATGAAATCACTCCAGTAGACTGAATGGTGAGCCGAGTAAATGAGACATGTATTAAGGGCAAGTGCCCAAATGGGATCTTTGCTCTAAGCTGCCTTGGCTGTCTTTTCCGGCATTTCTGACGAATGATGATCGACAATCAACCAGCGATCGCCCACTTTATGGTAAACAAACGTATATCGTGCTTTCACTTCTGAAGGTTGACCATCCTTGACTACTGCAAAGGCATAAATACCGGAGTTAATCGCTACATCACAATAAATCTGGATATTTTGCTCCTCAATGCGACCATCGGGTTTAAGCTTGAGAAAGCGTTGAAAGTAATCCTCAATTTCAGGCTGGGTGTGCCGTACTTTGTTAGAAACCGTAGGAACCAGAATTGCCTCATCCGCATAATTCTTGGCAACTTCACTGGGCTTGCCCGTTTGCAGTGATTGATCCCATTGCTCAAACAGTGCAGCAATCTCAGCTTTGGTAACCGTTGGGCAATTGGTAGCGGCATAGGCAGGGCTACAAACAAGGAGTAGCAGTGCAAATAAGCCAAAGATAAACAGTGTGATTTTTCTCATAAGGTAATGACCTGATCAGGAAGATTGCCGCTTAATGCCGTGTACAAGTCTGGGAAGCAACCAACGGTCACTCCTGCCACGACATCTTTGACGATGCACTTACCCGGTTCCTTGCGCCCGGTTCCATCAGGATTGCACCAGCGTGGTTCACCTTCTGCCAGGTTTCGTTCCAGGGCACACAGATCGCACATCATCAACAGAATGTTTTGTGCTTTTGCCACCTTTGCCAATCGTTCTCCAATCGGATCACCCTTTCGCAGAACGAAGCAGTTGTCATCGAAGAAGAACATTCCCGCAACGTCAACCCCATGTACACCCACTTCTATCTGAGGCAGAATCATTTGCCCTAATTTGTAAGTGCCACCGCGAGGATGAGCAAAAACGTATGCAACTTTCATGTTCCTCCTGATCTAAATCTGTTGTTTGCTCATCATGGCTTGCTGCATTTTTTCCTGAAGTTCTGACAGCGTTAACGATCCGAGTTCTCCTGATTGGCGGGTTCGCACGCTCAAGGTCTGGTTTTCTACTTCTCGCTTACCAACAACCGCAACGACGGGAATTTTTGCCAGCTCTGCGGTGCGAATTTGTTTGCCGAGGCGATCGCCGCTGTGATCCACCTCAACCCGATAGCCGAGTTGTTTGAGTTGCAGGGCGATCGCGGCTGCATAGGCTCGCTGCTCATCACTCACGGGCAACAGCCGCACCTGCACTGGAGCCAACCAGAGGGGGAAATCCCCGGCATAGTTTTCAATTAAGATGCCAAAGAAGCGTTCTAATGATCCAAAGATGGCGCGGTGAATCATAATCGGACGCTGGCGCGAACCGTCCGCCGCCACGTATTCCATATCAAAGCGATCGGGCAAATTGAAATCGACTTGAATCGTAGAGCATTGCCACTGACGGGCGATCGCATCCTTGATCTTGATGTCGATTTTGGGACCATAAAACGCACCACCGCCTTCGTCCGTCACATAGTCCCAACCCTTTGTGTCTAAAGCTTGAACCAGCGCATCCGTAGCTAATTTCCAAATGTCGTCCGTACCCACAGACTTGCCAGGACGAGTAGAAAGGTACACTTCATACTCAGCGAAGCCAAACTCCGACAAAATCTGCTCGGTCAAATTCAACACACCCAGAATCTCATCTGTCACCTGTTCGGGCAGACAAAAAATATGAGCATCATCCTGGGTAAAGCCGCGTACTCGCATTAGTCCATGCAATACGCCCGATCGCTCATAGCGATACACGGTGCCCAACTCTGCCCAGCGGATGGGCAGTTCCCGATAGGAGTGCAAATGGCTTTGATAGGTCAACACATGAAACGGGCAATTCATCGGCTTCAGTTGATACTGCTGCGCCTCAAGCTCCATCTGGTCAAACATATTCTCGCGGTAGAAGTCAAAGTGTCCCGATGTTTTCCAGAGATCAAGATTGGCGATATGCGGGGTGTAGAGTAGTTCGTACCCTCCATCCAGATGCGCTTTTCGCCAGTAGTCTTCAATCAGTAGCCGCATCCGTGCCCCTTTGGGATGCCAGAAAACCAATCCCCCGCCTGCATCCTCCTGGATACTAAATAGATCTAGGTCTTGTCCCAATTTTCGGTGGTCGCGGCGTTTCGCCTCTTCTTTCTGAGTCAGATATGCCTGAAGTTGTTCTGGGGTTTCCCAGGCTGTCCCGTAAATGCGTTGCAACTGTGGCTGGGTTTCATCGCCTCGCCAATAGGCTCCAGCCACACTTTCCAGGGCAAAAGCATCGGGGTTAATTTCGCCCGTGTAGTTGAGATGAGGTCCGGCACACAAGTCCCACCAACAATCCCGCCCTAGCTTTTTGGGTGTCAGAGTGTCAGCAGTAATGTGAAGTAAGGAAGCCTCTGACACCCCTTGCAGGGTATCTGCACAACCAATGAAATAACGAGTAATCGGTTCATCAGCAGGAATGCTGTCGAGGATTTCCAGTTTGTAAAGTTCGCCCAGTTGCTCAATTTCTGCCCGAATCTGCTCCCGATCTACCACTTCCTGAATGATGGGCAGATTTGCCTGTATGATTCGCCGCATCTCGGCTTCAATTTGAGTCAGGTCGTCTGGCGTGAAGGGATCTTGACGATCGAAGTCATAGTAGAAGCCAGTGTCTGTCCAGGGTCCAATCGTCACTTTGGTCTCCGGGAAGAGCGTTTGCACTGCCATCGCTAGCACATGGGCACAGGTATGTCGAGTCCGCAGCAGGGTTTGCGGATCGTTTTGAAAATTTTGCGCTTTAAGAAATGGACGGGGAATCTGGCTGACCATACTCAACTATAAAATGATAATCATTCTCACTTTAACATGAGGATGCCCCTGCTGGTAGGTGTAGATTAGAAAAATCGCCATCGCTTCTGCGAACCTACTACAATCGGCAGTAGTCTGTGAGGAGGAAGCTGTATCGCGCATCGATTCGCAGGTCAGAGAGTCACTGATATTCTCAAAACCAAAAGAGCTAGCATCAAGCAAGCGCAACTTCCATGAAGGATCGCCAAGTTGGGAGGAATTTAGCGCAATGACCTGGGAATAGGTTGAGCAGGGCGCAAAGATAATGTTCCTGGCTTTAGAGTGGTTCTCAAATTGCTGAGTGACCGGAGGTTTGACAAGTGAACAATCCTATCTTTGATAAATTGCTAGCATTCTTGAACAAGCTGGAATAGGAAAAAATGAGTTACTCTTTAGCACATCATCGGGATGAAGCTGTGATGGTTGCGATCGCTGTACCCGGAGAGCGATGGGAAATTGAATTCTTAGGTGATGGTTCGGTAGATGTCGAGAAGTTTGTCAGTCATGGAGATATTGCGGGTGAAGAGGCGCTGACCGAATTGTTTGATCGCTTTTCAGAATCAGAAGGAACCATCGAATGGGCTAGCGGGGTAACGCTTGCATCAAGATGAAAAATGATGGTTAATCGTGACTGGTTGGGGATGAAGGGACAATCGCCCCTCACTCTGGAAAGAAAAACTCTGCCGAATCCTCATCTACCCCTGTTCCAAGACACGCAATCGAGGTAATGCCATTGCGATTAGAAAAATCGCTAACTGTATTGCGACGATACTGGGACCCGATGGTAAATTGAAACTGGCTGAAACGAGCATTCCAAGCAAAGCACTCAATGCCCCTAACCCTGCGGATAGCACCACATAATTTGTGAATGTGCGACTGAGCAACTGAGCAGCGCAAGCCGGAATCACGACAAATGCACTCACCAGCAACACCCCGATCGCCTTGATCGACACTCCCACGACCAACGACAACAACACAATAAAAGTAGTGCGATGAGCAGATGCTGAAACTCCCCGTGCGATCGCCAACGGTTCATGCAACGTCAACAACATTTGCGTTCGCAACGTCAGTCCGATAAACACAACACAGATGATTAACAGCAAACTGCTAAAAACTAAATCGAGTTCTTGGACTGCCAAAATGTCGCCAAACAACAGGTGATGCAGTCCGCCCTTGTATTGCCCAACAAAGCTGAGGGTGATGATGGCGATCGCTAGCGATGAAGAATAGATGATGTTGAGTAAAGCATCTGTCCATAAGAGGGTACGTTCCAGCAAGTAGGTCACAATCAAGGCAAACGCCACGGCAAAGGGCAGCAAGACCACCGATGGATTTAACCCCAAGAGTAACCCAATACTAATGCCTAGTAATGCGGAGTGTCCCAAGGCATCGCTGAAGAAAGACAACTGGCGCAAAACTGTAAAGCTGCCCAGCACTCCTCCCATTAAACCTGTGAGAATGCCGCCCAGCATGGCACGTTGCATGGCGGGAAGTTGAAACAGTTCGATGATGCGGATGAAGTCGGTTTGAAGGGGCATACGGGGGGGAGGAGGGAAGAATCATGATCTCTACTTCTTGTTCCGCACTTAGATGATGTACATATATCTTGCTATCTGATAATCGATCAGCGCCCTAAGCTGGCTCAGGGATCTTCAAAGCTTTCCTAGCCTCAGATAGAGCATCCCGGTAGCGATAGCTTGCGGTCACAATTGCTCCCCGTTGCTCAACACTTAAAGTACTATAAGGCTTAGCCGCAATTTTGCCAGAATTAAAGAAAGGTTTTACAGTGTTGAGACATTGCTGATAGGCATTTTCCACCTCAGCAACTAATTCAGCACTGAGCTTGGATTTGTACGGCTCAAACTGGCTTTGGATGCCAATCCAGTTATGCTTGAAGATCAGCAGACTTTGATCAGACCAAGTCTCTTCCTCACTAGATATTTTTTTGGCTGGAACCTCCGTTGCCAGGTTCAACATGCCTTGAAAGTTCAAGGCAGCATTAAAATTAGCTGGCTCATCTAGCTTCTGAATTAAGGACTTAACAGTTTTAACTAAACCTTCTGTGTAAGGGATAGCCGCTTTGGTATCGCCATCTCGAAACAATAGAGCTTCTACTCGATGAAAACTCCGAAATTCCGGAGATGTTTCCCCCCCGTCGATCGCGTAGGGACGTGCATCTATATCTGTATCCTCTTGCTCAAAACTCAGGGCGTAAACTTCTATCTCCTCGTAGGGCGGACGAGCATTGATGTAAGCTTCCTTAGCTTGCGCCAAATCACCGCCCTTCAAGGCATCTAGGAGCTTCTCCGTGAGAGATAACTGAACAGCCGCCTGTTTTTTAAAGTACTCAACCCCTGTTGCCACAGCTTCTGGGTATAGAGCTTTTGCAACGGGCTGCGGAGTTGTTGGCTGCGGAGTTTGGCTTGTGCCTGATTGAGGTGTAAAACAACTAGTGGAGAGCAGAACTATCATCAAACCAGTTGCAAATAATGCCATCAACTTTTTCATAACTTTTCCAAATACATCAAAAGTACTGTTCTCTAGTTGTAAACCGCTCTGACATCAGTTTCTATTACTGAAAAGAGCAAGTGCCATAACCTGCCAACGGCGAAGAGAAATAGGTTAGAGGAGACTTGGAGGAAACTAAGACCTCAACTGTGTGATCCGGGTATTAAGCGCTAACCCTTTTTAAACCATGAGCTAGAGTAAATCTATTGAGAATAATTGTCAATAGTCTTGGAAGAATAGGCAGGGCAAACGCATACAAAACGTTATATATCAGTGAACAGACCACCGCCTAGAAGAGCGGTGGCTTCTGAAAACGGACTGAAAGTCCTAGTCTTCGCCTTCAACTTTAAAATCTGCGTCTTCTCCCTCGTGATTTTGATTCTCGATGTACTGCATCACGATTTCATCAGTCACATTCCCACTACTGCAACAAAAATACCCCCGCGCCCAAATATGACGACCCCAAAATTTCTTGCGCAAATGCGGAAACTCTTGCAGCAATTTGTAGGCTGTTTTTCCTTTCAACCCTTGCACTAAACGACTAATCGTTACCTGTGGCGGGATGACACGAACAGATGCACATGATCTTTCGAGACATGACCTTTCAAAATCGTCACTTGCTGCTGTTGACAGACTTGCCGGATCAATTCTCGGACTCTCAAGCCTACTTCTCCCATCAGGGCTTTGCGACGGTACTTTGTCACCCACACCAAGTGCAGGTGAATCTCAAAAACGGTGTGAGCGCCCCGACGATACTCTTTCACGCTCAGAATTTAACATGCTCGTGGGTTCCCGCTGAAGCCTTCGCCTGAAGGCGAGGGTTTTAACCCACCCAGAAGGAGACAATAAAGCTCATTTTGACCTCTCTAATTGAGAAATTTCCTAATTAGAGAGGCTTATTGAGAATATTTATTTTCACTTTAGTGTCAGTAGAGTTTCTATGCCACTAGATATAGCGTGTTAAGAAACGTGTGCGTTTGCCCTGGAAGAATAGGTGATCTCTGTCGCAAGAACCAAGGTCTACAATAGACTCCCATACTCCCCATTCCCCACTCTCCCCTAATTCCGATGACGATATCTGACAAATTCAGACCCGTAGGCAGCAGAGAGATTCTCAGGCGAGAGCGCCACATCTGGGGTGCCTTGACAGCGTAAGGTGCGATTTAGGCAGAGGACGCGATCGCAGTGTCGTCTTACCATGTCTAAATCATGGGAAACCTGCAAAATTGCCCAGTCTTGCTCTTGCTTGAGTTGATAGAGCAATTGATAAAACTCGGTCTCACCGCGCAGATCCAATCCAGCCGGAGCCTCATCAAGGATCAGCAATCGGCGTGGGTAAACCAGGCAATAGGCCAGCAGCACTCGCTTTGTTTCCCCGCCAGAAAGCCCGCTGATCAGTTGACGCTTTAGATGGAGCGCATCCACTCTTGCCAAAGCGTCCCGAACCGCATGACGACGCTTTCTCTGGTCTTTCCAGGGCACCTGAAACCCTAGCCTATCCCAGCCCAAACCCACCAGTTCTTCTACCGTCATGGGAATGCGGCGATCGACCAGGAAGTTTTGCGGTAGATAGGCAATCTGTTGACGAATTTGTGGTGCAAGTGAACCTGGGCGGCGCAGAGGTTGTCCCAGGATAAAAACCTTCCCTGCCTGCTGTGGCAAAATGCCCAGTATCGCTTGCACTAGGGTACTTTTGCCTGCCCCGTTAGGGCCGACAATTGCCGTATCGGTGCCTGCCTCCAGGGAAAACGAAACCTCCTGCACTGCCGCGTAGGTTTCCCGATAAACCGTGAGCTGTTCAACTGCGAGTACAACCTCTTTCAAGTAGAAAAGACCTCCTAAAACCTGACTCCAACTCGCTGGGGCACGACGGCAACAGGCTGAGGTATCCAGAGGGGCAACACGGACTGGGTTGAGCCACCAAAAGCGCTCACCAAACCCTGAACGTTTTGACGCATGGTCTGGATGTAATAGTCCGGCTCTAGGGCTTCGGGGCCTCCCGTTTCGATCGGATCAAAGGTGCTGATTTTGACGTTTAAGTCTTTTGCCAGCCCTGCAAATGCATTTTCACCCGCTTGGGGTTCGGTGAGAATCGCCTTGAGATTGGATTCCTTCACCTCATCCGTCACTCGTTTAATATCATCCGGGGAGGGATTTTCTTCCGGCAAATCCACCAGAAAATTAGCTTTCAAGTTGTAGCTCTGAGCAAAGTAGGGGGCAAAGTCATGGAAGGCCACAAAGGTTTTACCCGTATAGGGTTGCAGCAGTTTCGTGGTTTCGGCATCCAGATCCCGCAACTTTTGAATGTAAGCGGCGGCGTTTGCCGTGTAGACTTCTTTCCCGGCTGGATCAGCCGCAATCAGTCCATCCCGAATGCGTTCTACCTGCTGCATCGCTCGTTTGGGGTCAAGCCAGACATGGGGATTATAGGCTCCATGCTCATGCTCGGCTTCCTCTTTTTTCTCATCTGCACCATGCTCATGGTCGTGCCCCTCAATCGCTTCATTGGCGATCGTTTTCACCCCTTTGCTAGAGTCAATCACTTTCAGGTTGGCATTTCCCGCATTCTTGACCAGATCCTCCAAAAATTCTTCCATCTCCAGCCCGTTTTGTACCAGCACATCGGCTTTCGCCAACTTCTGAGCATCCTCCGGTCTGGCCTGGAAATCATGGGGACCTACATTAGTCGGCAGCAGTTGTGTGACTTCCGCGCGATCGCCTGCCACTGCCTTAGTAAACTGGGTAATTGGCAAGAAGGTCGTCACGACTTGCAACTCATCCGTTGCTGCTGCTGGGGACGATTGGGCTTGAGGTGATTCCGTCGTAGACGGCGTATTGGTTGCACAGCTTCCTAAGCTGACTGCGATCGCTGATACAACCGCCACAGACAACCGACGGACGAGATGAGTGGAGGTCTGTAGTCTTGTTTTTGAGTCAATCATCTGAAAATATCCTCACAACGAGTTGAAAAAGTAAAGGGGTGAAGGGGTGGGGGGGGTGCATGAACGACTCCCCCATTCAGTGCAACAGCAACGCCACGTCCTTGGCAAAATAAGTCAAAATCAAGTCGGCTCCAGCTCGTTTCATACTGGTCAGCGTTTCCAGAACCACCTTTTTCTCATCAATCCAGCCCTGTTGGGCAGCGGCTTTGATCATGGCGTATTCACCACTGACGTTGTAGGCTGCAACGGGTAAATGAGTGTGCTGTTTGATTTGGAAAATGATATCTAGGTAAGCAAGCGCAGGCTTCACCATCAGAATGTCTGCACCCTCAGCAATATCCAGATCTACCTCTTTGATTGCTTCTCTCGCATTCGCCGCGTCCATTTGATAGGTTTTCTTGTCGCCAAATTTAGGGGCTGAGTCCAACGCATCCCGGAAGGGGCCGTAGTAAGCAGAGGCATATTTAGCAGAGTAGGCAAGAATCCCGACGTTGATCCATCCCTCAGCATCCAAGGCTTTGCGAATGGCTCCCACCCGGCCATCCATCATGTCTGAAGGTGCCACAAAATCGGCTCCGGCTTCTGCTTGCACTAGGGCTTGTTTGACCAAGACTGCCACGGTTTCATCATTGAGAATCTTGCCATCCTGGACAATGCCGTCATGTCCTTCACTGCTATAGGGATCGAGGGCAACATCGGTGATCAGCAAAATATCGGGAACGGCTTGTTTTATGGCCTGGACGGCACGGGGAACCAAACCATTAGGGTTGTAGCTCTCAGTGCCTGCGTTGTCTTTCTGGCTGTAGGGAATCAGGGGAAAGAGAGCGATCGCTCCAATGCCCAACTCATAGGCTTCCTTCACCTCAGCTAAGAGCAAATCCAAGGTGTAACGATAGCAACCGGGCATAGACGGCACTTCTTCCCGTTGACCTTCACCCTCCATCACAAACAGGGGATAGATCAGATCTTCAACCCGCAGCGTGGCTTCCCGCACCAGCCGCCGCAGGGTTTCAGTCCGGCGCAAGCGACGCGGGCGATGAATGATGGGTGTGAGCGTTGATTCAGTCTGGCTGACGGAGGTAGCCTGAGCCGTTTGATCCTCCAGGATAGAGACTTGAGCTAGGGACATAGAGTACAATGAGAATGATTATCGTTCACTCATTCTACAGTAATCCATGTGAAAAGTAATTCTCTGCCTCAGCAAGATAATGGGCATCCGATGTACCACCTGACCCGAAACCAGCAAGCCGTGTTGGATGTCTTGCATCAGCAACCCCATCCCCTCTCGGCTCAGGAGTTGTATGGCATGATGCGTCAGCAGCAGGCGATCGGGCTGGCAACGGTGTATCGGGCTTTGGAAACCTTAAAATTGCATGGGTTGATCAGGAGCCGTACCGGGACAAATGGGGAATCGCTATACAGTCCAGTCCTCACCGATCAGCATTATCTCACCTGTTTGCAATGTGGTCAGTCTTTTCCTCTGGATCACTGTCCTGTACAAGAGTTAAAAGCGCCCTTGCAGCATCCCATTCCGTTCAAAATCTATTACCACACGTTAGAATTCTTTGGACTGTGTGAGCCGTGCACCCATCAGGTTGAGTGATGTATGACGTGTTGTCTTAGGGTTCCAGGCTCGTCTTACCCACTGTCAAAGCACCTTAAGACTTTCTCGCAAAATGCCATGGTTTGCAATCTAGCTGGCTATACTCATAAGCAGCATATTCACTCAGATCAGCATTTAAGCTGAACCAAACAACACATGGTCGAAATTTTATCCAATACAGTGGCACTGTCGCGGATGCAGTTTGCGCTGACTGCCATCTTTCATATGCTCTGGCCCGTCCTAACCACCGGGATGGCAATTTATCTTGTCATTGTCGAAGGGCTGTGGCTGAAGACGCGCAATCCAGATTATTACCACCATGCCCGCTTTTGGTCAAAGCTCTACGTTCTCAACTTCGGGATTGGGGTGGCATCGGGGCTGCCAATGGAATTTCAGTTTGGCACGAACTGGGCACCGTTCTCAGAGGCAGTGGGCGATTTCTTCGGCAGTATTCTCGGCTTTGAAGGCGCAATGGCTTTCATGCTGGAAGCTGGATTCCTGGGCATCATGCTGTTTGGTTGGGGGCGGGTGCATCCAGTGATTCACTACCTAGCAACGATCATGGTTGCTTTTGGTGCCAACCTGTCTACCTTCTGGATTTTGGTGGCGAATTCCTGGCTGCAATCACCATCGGGCGGAGAAATGGTGAATGGCAAGTTTGTTGTCAACGATTACTTCCAGGCAATCTTGAATCCCTTTATGGTCAAAAGCGTGTCGCATATGTTCTTTGCCACGCTGGAAACGTCGCTATTTGTGATTGGTGGCATTAGCGCCTGGTATATTTTAAACCAGCGTCATCAGGCTTTCTTTGAGCGATCGCTGAAAATTGTCCTAGCCGCTGCGATCGTAGTTGCCCCATTACAAATTTACATTGGTCATTTAAGCGCTGAACAGGTCTATCATTACCAGCCGACAAAATTAGCCGCCATGGAAGCCAAGTGGGAAACCTCACCAGCCGGACAGCCTGCTGACTGGAGCTTACTGGCATTACCTGATGAAAGCGGTGAAAAGAACCAATGGGAAATTACGATTCCCAACGCACTGGGCTACATTCTAGAATTCAAACCGAATCTATCTGAATCTGTTCTGGGTTTGAAAGAATGGACACCAAGCGATCGCCCTCGCATGGTGGGACTCATCTACTATTCGTTTCGCCTCATGAGCGGAATTGGTTTCTTCCTGGCGGGACTGATGCTGTGGAGTGTGTTGCAGTGGATCTTGGGCAATCTTGCTTCAGAAAAATCGATCGACAAAAATGGCTGTTACGCGCCTGGATTTTTGCTGCTCCCCTGGGCTACATCGCTGTTGAAGCCGGTTGGATTGTACGCTGTGTGGGTCGGCAACCCTGGACACTCTATGGACAAATTCGCACGGCTGATGCCGCTTCCAATATCCCAGCGAGTAACGTCCTCGCTTCTCTAATTGCTTTTACCGTGATCTATTCCATTCTGTTTGTTTCAACTCTGTACTTCGGCAGCCGCATCATCCGCAAAGGTCCAAATCTAGAACTCCCAGTCCCCGGACTTGATAACCAACCTGCTGTAGACACGACCCCAGCAGAATTTGTCCCTGATCAACGCCCCGTCGAAGCACAACAGTAGGAGCATCAATGGACGCACTTTTACATTTCCTGCCCCAGGTCTGGTTTGTGATTTTGGGATTGTTCCTGTTCCTCTACGTCATGTTAGATGGGTTTGATTTAGGCGTGGGGATTTTGTCACTGACGAGTTCTGATGAGGAACGTCGCAGCCTTTTGATGACGAGTCTAGGCAACGTATGGGATGCCAATGAAACCTGGCTAGTCGTGATGGGCGGTGCTTTGTTTGGGGCGTTTCCGCTTGCCTATGCCACCATTCTAAGTGCGCTCTATATCCCCATTTTCATGATGATTTTTGGGTTGATCTTTCGAGCCGTGGCATTTGAATTTCGCGAGCATTCCAACCGCAAACTGGTTTGGAATATTGCCTTTGGGGCTGGAAGTTTTCTCGCTGCACTGGGACAGGGATTTGTTTTAGGTAGTGTGATTGAAGGCATTTCAGTGGATGAGGCAGGTCATTTTATTGGCTCAACTTGGGATTGGTTAGATTGGCGATCGCTTCTGGTCGCACTCACGCTCATCCAAGGCTACGTTTTGATTGGCTCTACCTACTTGATTTTGAAAACCGAGGGTGAACTGCAAAAAACTCATTTCCGTACTGCCAAGCTTGCCGCTGTAACAACGTTAATTGGTGCCATTTTAATCACGATCGCTACGCCTGTGTTTTATGAAACAGCACGCATCCGCTTATTCAGCCCACCGTTGCTTTATATCTTTGCCGTGATTCCGCTACTGGGGCTGCTGTTAGTCTGGCTGTTGCTCCGCAGCCTCAACCGTGAGGAAGAACGCACCCCGTTTATCTGGACAATTTTGATTTTCCTACTCACCTTCATTGGGTTGGGACTGGTTGTGTTTCCCTACATCATCCCTACGCAAATCACCATTTATCAAGCTGCCGCTGCGCCCAGTGCCCTAGTCTTTATGATCATTTTTGTTGGGTTTTTAATTCCCATTATGTTGTTCTACAACATCTACCAATATGTGGTGTTTCGCGGAAAGGTCGCTGGGAGTGCTTATGGAGATTAGGACGGTAGTGAAGCGAAGAAACCCTATCATTTACTTTTGCCAAGCAGAGGGGTGATGCCTGCTTTCAAAAGCAAGCTCAAACCAGAGGAAATTGAAGCCGTTGCTGCTTACGTCCTAGCGCAAGCTGACAAAGGATGGAGTAAGTAACGTTCCTCAGACCACTCACACTTAAAGGGCGGATAGGTGTAAGTCTTCTGTCTGAGAAGGCTTTTCGAGGTTCGCCCCAGACAAAACTTCTTGCTCAAGCGAGGCTGACATAAAGCATCCAGCCCTTTGGCACTACCAGCCTTAGCTGGACGGCGCTTCTGGGATAGCTCCAACGGAGTCAGCTTCATAATCGGCTGATTATCCTTGAGGATCACAACTTCCTCGCCTGTCAACGCTGCTTCAACCAAACTCACTAATTCTGCCGATGCTTCTGCTAAAGAGATTTGCACGATCGCCACCGTTGAACGCCTGTCCCTATTCTATCCCTTCAGCAGGCTGGCGTTATCATGACAAACCATTCACGGTGTTGGGACAATTTCGTTTACGTTTTAGGGGAATGGGAGTGGGAAGTAGGGAGTGACCTTGTCTCGAAAAAGTGGACAATTCCCAAGGTCACTCTTTGATTGCTGGGTTAAATCAGGCTGTCTATCCAAATCAAAGCCGTCAGGAGCCGTTTAACAATTTGCACCATTTCTCCTCAGTCATGCTAATATTCAAAGCAATGTCGGTTCTGATGGGGAGCAGCCATCAAACGCAAGGGGGAAAGTCCGGTGTGAATCCGGCGCTGTCCCGCAACTGTGAAAGAAGTTATGAGCTTTGAATTTTGAGTTTGTTAATCTAACTCAGAACTAAGAACTTAAAACTCTCTGAAGTCAGGGTGCCCGCCGATCATAGTTGATGTTCACTTCTATCTGCGAGGTACAGATGATGTCTAAAAGCTTTTTTCGGTTGCGGTTGGCGTGTGAAGTATCAAGTTCACGGCTTCACCATGCGATGTTTCTCAACTGACAGATCGCGCTCAGGGGCGTGATGATGAGTCTGGCAGCGATCGCGATCTATCGATCTTCTCAGCGCCTCAATGCAACCCAGATTTAGCCACCACAGTTGCGTGAGGCGAAGCATGGGGTGGTTAATTGCGTTGTGGTTGAGTTCTGCCACATCCCAAAGCGGCATTCTGCTGGCAAATCAATGGGTGGGTGTTGTATCAGCCTCACTACTCAATTGATTGTAGATTCTTCAGTGAATTCGTTTTGATTGCAGTTTAGATGCTGCAACTGCTGCAACAACAACTCTATTGCCATACCAAATCTAAACTATCATGACTCAACATACGTTGTTTGTGTGTGTGCTTTGCCGTTTCTCCAAAACGGATGGAAACCAGGCTGAATTGAGCGCAGGGCAATCTTTATTCGATCGCTTGAGCGCAGGATTAGCACCGGATAGTATTTGTGAGAACATTCATCTCCATCCGGTGCGCTGCCTCGGAGCCTGTAGCCATGCTTGTGTGGTGGCATTCGCAGCCCCCAACAAACTCACATTCATCTTGAGCAACCTTTCTCCAACTGATTCTGTGCCTGAACTGCTGCAATTTAGCGGTCAGTATGTGGCTTACGCCGACGGCAAAGTTCCCCACAAGGAACGTCCAGATGCCGTGAAGCAAGGAATACACGCTGTCTTACCCCATTTGCCGCTGGACTCCAAGCGTTGGACGTTGCGCTGTGAACATCTATAACCCTGACTATCAAGCTGAGTAGTCAGAATTTTACAATAAAATAATGATAATGATAATGATAATCATTCTTATAGTATCATAATGCAAGTGATTGAACTTAAAGACACTTGAAACCCCTGATATCTATGGGAATACTGTCGTGTGAGAACAAGCGAAATGAATCATGGGTATCGAACTAGATGGTTGGGCGTTGCCGTAGCGTTGGGAGTCATCGTCACGCAATGTCCCACTGTCAACGCCCAACCTGCGGCATCGGACTTATTGGAGGAAGGTGAAGAAGAGATCACCGTCACGGGGAAAATTCTGAATCAACCTGTGTTTGCTCCGTTTCGACGGGAAGCCACGGTAAAAGACTCCACCCGTCCGGTGTATGTGATTAACCGGGAGCAAATTGAAGCGCAGGGAGCGAGAACGGTTCAGGAAGCCTTAAAATATCTGCCGGGAATTCTCAGCGATGGTACAGCCGGAGGACAATTGGGAGCACTCAGCAGCCAGTTTATTCGCGGCGGCAATTCGGCACAGGTCTTGATTTTGCTCGATGGTCGCTCGATCAATGATGTTGGCTTTTTCGGTGGGTTTGATCTGTCCGAATTTACCACCGATAATGTGGAACGGATTGAGCTATTGCCGGGTGGTGGCTCGACGCTCTATGGCTCCGATGCTCTCGGCGGAGTGATTAACATCGTCACCCGATCGCCCTCAGCAAAACCAGAAGTTACTGTGCGGACGGCAGCGGGTAGCTTTGGCTTAAATGAGCAGGCAATTCAAGCACGAGGAAAAACTGGCGGCTTGGGCTGGACATTGGGATACGCGCGCATCCAGGCAGAGAATGATTTTCCCTTCAAGATTGATCGCATTAATCTAGAGGATCGGCGTAAGAATGCCGGTGTGTTGTATAACAACCTGAATTTGAAGCTAGAAGGGCAACTGGGCGATCGCAATAAACTCAGCTTTAGGACCCTCTATCTCACCAAGCAATTTGGCGTTGCAGGTGGAGTGCCCATTCCAGACAGCATTGGAGCATTCAACACGCTTACATCCAAAGCAGAACAATACACAGATGAAGTCCTGTTGGATCTGGTTTGGGAATCCAAGTTGGGCAGCGGCAACGATTCCGTATTAACCAGTCGCGTCTATGCCGATTTCCTCAACTACAATTACAATAACCCCGATCCCAATACCTTTGGCACCAAAGATAATGTGAATCGCAGGGCAGCGGGTGTGCAGGTGCAGCACAACTGGCAGTTTGCTAAAATCAAACCCTCACCTATGGCTTCGATTACCGCAATACGCGATCGCGCAACACCACCTTCACCTACGGGTTGAATACGACCGATGTTAACTATGACGGTGACATCAGTCAAGGTGCACTCTTCGCCCGTTATGAGGTGAAATTCACCCCTAGCTTCAGCGTCAATTTGGGACTGCGGCAAGATTTCAACAGTCTGGTGAATGGATCATTTACCTCTCCCAGTGTGGGTGCACGGTTGAAGATTGGTTCTAGCACCACGCTCAGAGCCAACTACGCTAGGAGTTTTCGGGCACCGCAGATCTCAAACCTAGAAGGATTAGCCGCCTTTAATGTGGTCGGCAACCCAGATTTGAAGCCCGAAAAAGGCGATAGCTTTGATGTTGGAATTGATCAGCAATTGGGGAAGGTTGGGTTGCTGCGACTGACCTTTTTCAGCAATCGCATTGATGATTTGATCAACTTCAAGTTTGGCTCACCCAGCACCTATGAAAATATTGGGCGCGTCAGAACATTGGGACTGGAAGCAGACTTGAATGTTCAACTGGCTCGCAATGTGTATGCCTTTGCAAATTACACGTTGAACGATCCTCGGATTGTCCGCGATCGCAGTGCTGACATCGAAGGCAACGAACTAAGTTTTCGCGGAGCAGACACCCTGAATCTTGGATTCGCCTACGAAACGCCCAAAGGAATTTATGCGGCAGTCATTCTGCGCTATCTCAGCAATTACTTCGTCAACAACACGAATACCGAGTCATTACCCGGATACAGCACGGTCGATCTTAAACTTCGTATCCCCCTGGGTAGGACGGTCGTATTCAACGGGAGCCTGGATAATCTATTCAATCAACAGTATGAGCAATATCCTGGCTATCCCGCTGTGGGACGCAGCTTTCGGGTTGGTATCAGTGCCACATTTTAGGAGATTAATTATGGATGAATTCTTACGCCAAGTTACACCACTCAATCGCACTATTACAGAAGCGCTGCCAACGGGTGGACAAATTGAGTACGAAGACTTTCCCTGCACGATTGATGTCACTGGCCCCCTCCTTTACACCCTGTTTCAGGAGCGCTGGCAGGAAACCCAAATTGGTCATGTGGTGGAAGGGAGCGTGCTGGAGTTGGAATTTACCCAAGCGCCCAAAATCTGCATCCTCTACGATGGCTATCTCACCGTCGTGACCGAGGCATGGCACCTACATCTCTGCCTGGAAGACCATCTGGGCGGGCCTCTGGAGAAAACGCCGCCGGAACTGCGGCAGCAACGGTTAATTCATCGGGCATCCCTATATCGGCGGTTAAATGAACGGGGAGAAGCTCGCAGTTGGGGCATTCAATTCTGGAATGGGGCAGATGAAAAAATGATGAATTTATTTTTGCCGAACCCCTTTGTGGACGAGGAAGAAAACCTATTACCGGAGGGCAAACCGCAGCTTGAGAAACTCAGCCTTTATCAAGAATTACGCGAGACCTATGTTCTAGGCACGCGCCCCATTCCCTTTGAGCAAAACCCACTCAAGCGACCTTATCTATCGGTCTGTCGCTCTAGTCGGTGCTACCCCTCCCAGGAATGGGAACCCATCATTGAGTCACTGCAAACTGCGGTCAAAGCAGCAGGACTTGATGTTTATGTAATGACCTCCGGATGTCTAGAGGTGTGTAAGTCTGGCCCTGTAGTGTTTTACTCCGGTGACCGGACTTGGTACACCCGCGTCACTCCGACGATCGCCCAGCGCATTGTGCAAGAACATGTCGTGCAGGGAAACCCGATTGCCGATCATCGTTACCCACCCGTTGCAGCCACGCAAGCTCAGCCAGTCCATTCAGTTTCTCGCTGATGGCGTTTGCCCTCACTAGCCTGCTTGTTCTAAACCAGATTCACCCAAATTTTATGCAAAGGAGAGCCGACTATGAGTTATGTTGAATCGAAAATCGTGGTCAAACCATTAACCGTCCTGGATTGGCACCAGGGATGGGAAACGATCGCGACCAGCCGCCTATGGTTTTTCCTGCTTTTAAGCCTGGGAACGATGAGTAATGTGGTGTATACCTGCACGGTTCCCTTGGTTGGGTTCGGTGCGATCGCTGGAGCTACCCTCCCCGTCGACGGCACTAATCACAGTTCTCAGTATGTGGCTGGTGAACCAGGGTCTGGGATTTACCATTCGCCACTATCCCTGGACACTCACGACCTTTGCTTGGGGTCCAGTGTTGGCATTGGGAGCGATTCTAGTCATGCTGCTGGCATCGGTAAAACCCAAGCTCAGTCAACAGGGTTTGACTGGCTACGGTGTCTGGCTAGCAACTTCGCTAGTGGCAGGTTTTGGAGTTTATGAGCTGGTGATTTGGCTGGCATGTATAGTCTTGGGGGGATGCGATAGTTTCACACCGCCCATTCTGTGGGGAATTTTTCAAGGAAATGCCACTTGGGCGATCGCCCTGATCGGGATTCATAGTGTGCTGGTTTGGCAGACATTACAACTCAGCAAGCGCCATGCTAACGGAATTAGCACGCAAAACCACTTGGACGCACCAATTCGCTCAGTCCGCCCTTGAGATACAAGTCTATCCAACTCGTCAGCATCTCGTAGGTACACAGCCCACTGCCTCACATACTTGGCTACGACGCGTGCCTTGATGCAGTAAGTATTGAAGGTGCAACTGCGACTTCAGTCTTACAATTAGGATGAGACTGTTCGATAGGCTGACCATGAACCTAAATACTGAACTTCCTGATGACATTGCCCAAGCGATCGCTGATTATATCCAAGATCAGCCGACTCCAACCGACATTCCTAACGTTCTGCAAACCGCCTTGCAAACCTTTCTCGCTGAACGAGGATATCTTGGCTCTCAGAAACGCCTGCGTATTACCCCTGCCACTCAGGGCAGCGGCTACAGTGATACCTCAATTAATCACGATCAAGTTCTTTCTAACTTTGAGCAAAACCCCTCAGTATGAGAAGCGTGATCGCTGATACCGGGC
Source organism: Leptolyngbyaceae cyanobacterium CRU_2_3 (assembly GCA_012034795.1). Classification (GTDB taxonomy): domain Bacteria; phylum Cyanobacteriota; class Cyanobacteriia; order Elainellales; family Elainellaceae; genus Drouetiella. The sequence continues at coordinate 32,692 of JAAUOQ010000001.1, read as the reverse complement.
CACTCTATGCTGCCTATGATCCAAGCGATAGCTATCACTCACAAGCTCTTGCAGAAGTTGAGCGTCTGACACAGCAAAATCTCACAGTATTGCTCCCCTATCCGGTTTTCTTGGAGACCCACAGCCTCATTCTCAAACGGCTAGGAATTCAGATAGGGTTTCGCTACATTCAGGAAATTTCGATTGGGACAGAACGACTGCAACCTACTCTTGAAGATTATCGGACGGCTACTCAAATTATTCAACGCTACCCAGATCAAGCAATTACGCTGTTTGATGCTACCACAGCCGCAATTTCTCAGCGTTTGAGAGTCGCCATCTGGACGTATGACTTTCATTTTGATGTCATAAACAGCATTGTTTGGAGATAGTGTGTATCATCACTGGGTCACCTGAAACCCTTTTCCTGAACCATAGCGTACTGTTCTAAATTCAACCCGGTTGGTGTTGGGATTGTAGAGCGTATACGTTGCTTGTCCGGGAATTCGTCCGATATTTCCTACACCGATCACTTGTCGAGGTTTAACGAGCGTGGCTTGAGGTGAGGTTGCCTGGTCTAAGGTTGTAATGCTGGATGTTACGCTGCCGTGCTGAATTTTATATTGAAACGTCAATCCAGAGCGACCACAAAAAAGATTGTTAGCATCCATCCGCATCACGCGATCCAGCATTTGCATTGGGGGTGTATCGGGTGTCAATTCATCGCTGATGCTGACGCTGCTGCCATGAATTAATAGGCAATCCAGTTCAAAGAAACCAAAGTCGAGCGATCGCACCCACTCCACCATGTCTTGCGGGATCGCATCCCACAGCGTTTTCACCATTGCTATGCCATAGCGCTCAATCAGTTCGGTAGGTTCCCCCGTCCGACCTAATCCATGCAAAATCAGCAACTGCTCTTCCCACCAACCTTGACAAACTTGAGGTTCAGGTTCATTCGATCGAGGCGATCTGATCCGCTGAATTACTTTTGCACTTTCAGAGGTTGCAGCAATCGCATCACCCAAAATATACAGTTCTTCGACAGGTTGCCGTTGCCGTTTGATATCTGCCAGCACTGCTTCATACGCTGCTAAATTGCCTTCGATTCCGCTCAAAATTGCCCAATGAGTCATTGTTTCAACACCAAAATCTTGAGTAACTTGTAACTACTCTCGAAACGCCAACCAGCCCGTGAAAACAAAGCCAGTATAAAACCGGGTTGTTTCTCTAAAGCCAGCCTGTTCCAACAGCTCTAGCGTTCGTGCTTCTGGAACACAGGGGAGATGTTGCCGGGTTCTATTGCCCAATTCAGCAACCCGCTCTGGTTCCATTCCTGCCAATCGCGCTCGTGTTTGCCATCCATTCGCTAATCGTTCAAATGTCTCTGATTGTTTATCTCCCTGCAAATCCGCTAACACAAATGGACTTCCGGGTTGAAGACGAGATGAGATCGCCTGCAAATAATCCGATTTAGTACCGTCATCTGGTAGAAAATGCATCACCAGTAGACTTGTTGCAGCATTGAATGGCTGTATTGGCAGATCCTGTGCGATGCCACGATGTAACGTGACGCGATCGCCCAGTCCAACGGATTCAACTTTTGATTGAGCCAACGCCAGCATCTGTTCAGAAGGATCTACGCCAGTAAATTGCCAGGTTGCATTCGTTTGCCCCAGAGTAATAATCTCGTTGCCGCCTCCTGCCGCCACGATCAAAATATGAGCACCATTGGTTAGGTAGATTTGGAATAAAGCCGCCAGCATACTCAGCAGAGCATCGTATCCTGGAATGCTCTGACGAACCGCTACGTCATACTCGGTAGCAGGTAGAGCAGAAGAGGAATCAAAGTCAAAAGGGTGATTGGCCATCTTATCGCTCACACCTAAGTACAGGACAAAAACTGTAGGACATTGAGAAACTCATCCATTTTTCGTTCCAAGTTAAGGACAATATTGCGTAAATAGTCAAAGCCATAGCGAAAAAGGCTCTTGGCTCTGCGCCCATGTTTCTTGAGCGTGAGCGGTTTGAGACGATGCAACCACTCCCCCGTCAAGAACACCCAACACAAGGCTAACGACAACAGGGCTAAAAGCTTGCTTAATCGTTCTGGGTCAGTCAGATGAGTGGATTCCAAGCAAAATCCGCGGGTCTTAAAGATGCCAAACAGGGTTTCAATCCCCCAACGTTTGGCGTAATCGGCGATCGCGGATTTGGGGGCGCTCTGGGTGGCAACCACGAGCAACTCCCCATCGTCTAGGCGCAAGGCAGCAATGTAAACCCATTGCCCCCAGAGGGATCGTTGATGCCGCAGAACTTTGTGCTGCCCCACCTGTAAATCTTGAAACAAGGTTCTGACGCTGAGACGTTGATGCCCATCGCTGAGGGTGTGATTTTGGCGAATGCGAATCCGAAACGGCGTCAGCGGTTCGGTGAGCAAATACTCAAACCACCCTTGACCGAGGAACTCGCGGTCAGCCGTCAGGCAGGCAATCTGGTGCCCTTCAAAGCGCGCCAGAAACTGATTGAACAGGTCAATGCGTTCGTGGGTGTTAGAATTGCCCCGCTTGTCGAGCAAACACCAAACCAAGGGGAACGCCACCCCCTGATGCACCACCCCCAACATCAAAATATTGAAGATGCAATCGCCGAACTGCCACTCGGTGCGGTCGATAGAGAGCACCCACGGCTCAGGAATCCTCATCAGCGTCATCCCCGCTTGGACAAGTTCAGCCACATCAAACGCATAGTGACGGAAAAACCGTTGCAAGCGTTTGAAATGAGAATCGGGGTGAGCGCTGCCACTAAAGCCACTCGCTAATTCGCTGAAGTTAACCGTTTTGACCCGTACTAAGGCGATGAGAAAGGTGGCTAAGAAGTTCAATCTTGCCCCATGCCATCCCAGGTGGGGACGCAAGGTTTCTCGAAGTAAAGTAACCTGATTCATAGGGTTTCATCTCTAGAATGTTGTAATTCTCATGAAACCCTTTCCTCTCCAACTTTTGCAAGCTTTTGTCCTGTACTCAGCGCTCACACACATGGGTTGGATCATCGGCTCGTTCGGCAAACTCCAGTCCCCTGGCTAACCGCCACGCAAAGATCGGAGGCAATCCGTTTTCGACAATAGCAGCACAGGTTTTTTGATAGTCATATTCCACTTCACGTAGTGTGATTTGATCGGTATCAACATCATAGATAACGTAGGTGGCATTGGGTCTGCCATGACGGGGTTCTCCGACTGAGCCAGCATTAACAATGCGTTTGAGCGGTGCCGAAAAACGCATATCTTTTTCTGATTTATCTGTTAATTTGAGACGGATTTGGAGTTGCCCTGCATCGAGCGATCGCACATAGGGCACATGGGTATGACCACAAAACAAAATATCAGCGCCTGTCGCCAGTACCCGCTCCATCGCCACAAACGCATCCACTTCCGGCATTAAATACTCATGCTGATTATGAGGGCTGCCATGCACAAAGCAGAGGTTATTGTCGCGCAAACTCAAGGGCAATTGGGCCAGATACTCCCGTCCTTCTGGATGAATCGTTTGGTTGGTCCATTCATGGGCTAACTTGCCTCGCTTCTCCGCCAGCAAAGAGGGATAGCTGCATTCACAGGCATTCAACCCCTCCACAATGTCTTCATCCCAACACCCCTGACAGGTGGGAATATCCAGAGCGCGAATCATCTCCACGACGGCATTGGGATGCGGTCCATAGCCCACTAGATCTCCTAAACAGTAGATTTTGTCAGCCTTTTGATTGTCAATATCGGACAGCACCACATTCAAGGCTTCATAATTGCCGTGAATACAAGAGATGACTGCGATTTTCATGCGGCTTCTGCTCCTGAGGCTAATACGTCTTTAACTTGTTGCTGGTAGTAGGCGATCGCCCGATCCTCTAGGCCGCAATCCTTCAGAGTTTGGGCAATAGCGGACTGATCCAGGTTCTCGCCTACGACTTCAATCCCACTAAAGCGATCCGGTCTGCCCTTCAGCCAGCGGGGAAGCTTTAGTTCAGTGGTCTCCATTTGCAGCAGACCCGCCACAAAATTGAAGTGAAAGGCCCGTCCGTCTGTGAGATCAAAAATTCCCTTCGCCCGCTGCACCTGACCATAGGCACCCTTTGTCAGCTCATACCAGAACATATCCAGGCTGGCGGGGTCAAGAACTTGCCCAGTCAGAGGCGATCGCCAAAGCTGAGACGGGTTCAGCATGGCTTGACTGGCGGCTCCAACGGCGATCGTATCAGCCCAAGCGTGCCATTCCGTCTGTTCCATTCCTGGCGGCAAAATCGCAATTCGTGTACAGGGCAATGACGTTAAGACCGCCTCCAGGGACGAGAGTTGCAGATGAAATCCGATCTCCACATAGACCGTTTCTGAGCCTGATACATGCTTCAGTCGTTCCATGTCCTGACCCTCTGCCAGGATTTGCACCCCAGGATACTCAGCCGCCATGTAGGTTGAGTCAATGGGGACTGAGTCAGTACCGGGACAAAAATACAACATAGACTCAGGGGCTTGAAGCATGAAGTTTTGACAAATCCAGGTTGTTTTGCCTGCCCCTAGAGGCCCTGCCACAGCAATAATTTTGTTGCTCATGATTATAATGATAATCATTATCAAAATATTCTGCCATAAATTTGCCCTCCTAATGCACTCACCCTTAATGTCACTTCCAGACAACACGGACATTGCCATCATTGGAGCTGGCCCCCATGCCTTAACGCTGGTGGCTCACCTGCTGCAAAAACGCCAAACCCTCAGAGACAGCTTCCTGGTGTTAGATCCTAGTGGCACCTGGATGCGGCAATGGCATCAGCAATTTGCGGCTTTAGAAATTCCCCATTTGCGTTCTCCCGTTGTCCATCATCCTGATCCCAACTCTGGTGCCCTCCGATCCTTTGCGGAATTTCGTTCCCAGGAGTTATTTCCTCCCTACGACTTACCGGGAACGCGGCTATTTGGGGATTTTTGTCAGAATCTCATCGATCGGTGGCAGCTTCGAGAGCGGGTCTTACCAGCACAGGTTCAGCGCATTGAACCGATCACCCATCGCAGTCGCTCACGCTGGCGTTTGTGGCTGGCAGAGGGGCACTCCATCTTCAGCCGACGCGTTGTTCTCGCGATCGGTGGTGGATCTCTTCAAGTTCCAGATTGGGTTGCTCGAATTCCGTTGCCGTACCCCCGCGATCAACTGTGCCATTCCCAGCAAGTAGATCTCCGCAATTTGCAGCTAGCGGGAGAGCGGATCTTGATTGTTGGTGGGGGCTTGACCAGTGGTCATCTGGCGGTTGGTGCCCTTGCCCGTGGCGCTGAGGTGTTGTTAATGGTTCGCCGTAATCTCCAGGAAAAGCTATTTGATGCTGAACCAGGATGGTTGGGGCCGAAATATCTGAAAGGATTTGCAGCCGAGCCGGACTGCCAGAGGCGATGGGAGATGATTCAGCAGGCTCGCAATGGCGGCTCTATGACCCCGGCGATGATGATGGCGTTGCGCCGCCACCAGCGTCAGCGCAAGTTGACGATCCATGAGCACTGTCAGATTACCGAAGCTCATTGGCAAAATAATCGTTGGCAGATTCACTGCCAGGATGGAGAGAGCCTGGAGTGCGATCATCTTTGGCTGGCAACTGGGACGAAATTGGATGCCATGACTCAGCCGCTATTCAAAGAAATTCTGGCTGCCTATCCCAATGAAATGGTTAACGGCTTACCCGTCTTGGATACTCATCTGCGTTGGCCAGGATGTGAACTCTACCTCATGGGTGGGTTAGCTGGGCTGCAAGTGGGGCCAGTGGCCCGCAACCTTTCTGGGGCGAGAATGGCTAGCGATCGCATTGTTCCAGCTCTTGCCAAACCGAGTCTGGCGCTGGTGCAATGAGAGTCTTGTCACGACGATCCATTCATGTCTGGATATTTGGCGGTTTGCGACAAAGTGGCTGACGAGGCGTTTTTCCTAGCAGTGGTTTATCACGAATGGTTCATTATCCAGCGACAGCTCCGCACCAAGAGTCCGCAGTGGCTGTCCAGCAGGTAAAGGATCTCGGCGAAATCTCAGAAGCAAAAGACCTGGGGGTGCGTTACTTGCCCACCCCCAGACCCCCGCCCCGCCTGTCGGCGAAAAGTGGGCGCAAAAATTCAGTGGGGTCTTGGCCCATCCCTCCCGCCGCAACCCCACACCCCATCTCCCCCGTCAGCAGTCGGCAAAACCTGAATATGACCAGCGGCTTTTCCGGTTATACAATGAGTCTGAGATTCAAGCAGGGGCAGACTAGGCAGGGCTTCTGCTCAACAGTTGCCCCCAGCGTAGAACAAACTCCATCGAATCTCTTGTCTATTCCTGCCTCAAGCGACTTGCCATCCTGTCTCGTCAGAACATCGCCAATGGAGTGCCGATCCGATTCCTACGAAGAGCTTCGCTAACGCACCTCAAAGATTCACCCTGCCCCTCCACTGCAAGTCAGAGTGTAAACTCAGTTGCCAGCACAGAACCCTTTGAACTCGCCGCGTCAAGGAAGAACCAGAACAGAACTAACAGATGCGATCTCCAAGACCTCCTGTGAATGAAAATTTGCCCTTGAGCCTACCCTTTGCTGCAACAGCGATCGCCAAGGGGTAAAGTATACGCGCCAAAAACTTTTTTCTCGAACAGCGGTGGGCGCTTGAAATCAACCCCGCCCCAGAGAATGAACTTGTTTTTAAGGAACTCTGGGTCAGGGAGCGCCACGCCGCTGTAACTCGCAAAAACTTCTAGCCTCGCTGGATCGCTCGGTTTGTCGCGCCCCTGGGCGATCGCTGGCAGCAGGGTCGCACAGGGCTTATAAATTTTCATTCACAGGAGGCCCTATGGCTATCAAGCAATCTGCACTCAGTTCCAAGTTCCAAGTTCTCACCCTCAAGCAGCGTGAAGAAAAGGCTTCCTTCCGTCGCTGGCAAGCGGTCTTCTACACCGTTCGCTTTTTACAGTGGGAGCAAATCAAAGGGCACATCTTCCGCGAGGCGCTGGAGTTCGGCACCCTAAGCCAGTATGCACCGGGCGAGTACGACCCGGATGAAGTCAAGCAGCTCTATGCTGAGGCATGGGAAGAGTTCAAGGCAGAATTCGATGCTGGGTTTGTCCATGCCACGCTAGAGGAGCTGGTTGAGTACGCTCACAAGCACTTTGGTACCAGCCTGGAAGACTTGCTGGAGTTAAATGCCCAGCGTTCTGCCGCCCGGTTTAGCCGCTAGCGGTCACAGCCCAGGTTCTGCCTGGGCTTTTCTCTTTTTCACCAAGCGGATGCGCTCTGCGCGATTTGTTCTGTGGGGGCTTGGCCCACCCGCCACCGCGCCCCCACACCCCACAAAGGCGGTTTGACCATTGATGCGGATTGATGTCTTGGAGTCAAACCCCCTTTGCTCCCCGACTACCGCCGCCCCTCATCGTGTGCAGCCGTGTATCCACACCGCTGCACTCCTATCCTCAGCGCCGCTGCTCCAAGCAGCCGCGCATCGAAAAAACAAGGAAAATCAAAAAATTAGAAGAAGAAAATAAAAAAGTGAAAGGGTAAACAGTCCTACGGAGAAAGTGAAGTTGTAGGAATGTCATCATGCTGTCCATTCGCACGGGAATGAAAGTTGCTATCATTGGCAGTCGGAACTATGCCAAGCTCCATCTGGTACAAAAGATGGTTGAAGTCTTACCCCCTGGTTGCATTTTGGTCAGTGGCGGAGCGAGAGGGGTAGATACCATTGCAGAAGAAGCAGCCCGATCCAGAGGCTTGACCGTACAGGTATTTCCAGCAGAGTGGCGCAAGTACGGCAGAGGTGCCGGAATTCGACGCAACCGAGACATCATTGCTCATGCCGATGTGGTGCTGGCGTTCTGGAATGGGATGAGTCCTGGTACCGAACACAGCATTCAATTGGCAAAAAGCTTAGGTAAGCCTGTACAAGTGTTTCAGTAATAGTCCTACGGCATAGTGGAAATCAGTGCAGCGGTTCAAGCCGTCAATGGTGGTGCAAGGCCACCCAGCACTTTTTGCCGGATCTTCTCTACACCTGATTCCCGGCATCAAGGAGATTTTATGCAATCTAAACATTCTGCTGTTTTGGTGGGTCAATTGACTCTACTAGCAATTGCCTGTCTGGTCACCGCCCTTGCCCTAATTCTGGTGGAAGGTGGTCAATGGTCGTATCACTGTGGCGTTCGGTTAAGAGCATGGATAAACCGATATCGAAACAGAACGATGATCGAAAGCCTATCGGAAATCATTGCATCTGAAAGCCTAAATCCTATTGTTTCAGAGCCAAGAAGTGATTTTGACCTCGTACCAGATCCTTGGGAGTTACCCCTACAGCTTCTTCCCACTCCCAAGATACTGCTGCTCAAGGCTCCGACTCAAACAGTTCTCTACCTGCTACCTCCTGCGAGAGAACTTCAATATGCAGCGATGACTATCCGGGAGCTAAAGAGAATCGCCCGCGATCGCCGAATTTCCAACTACGGTCGGATGAATAAAACCCAACTGATTCAATCCTTGCAAGTAGCCTAAATGATTTGATATGGAGGCAATCGATGTCAGTCCTTCGGTATCCATGAAGTGTACAGGAGGTCTGATATGACTGCCGAACAACTACTGTATTCAAAATCTGCTGCTGCCCGTTTGTTGGGTGTAGACCTTGAGGAGATTCTGGATCTGCAAGTGTGGGGAACAGGCATCTGGGTCAATATCGAAGGGCAACGCCCCAGAATCCTCTCCAAAAAAGTCTTCAAGCAGCACTTTGTCGATTGGCGCAAAGCGGCTGCTCGCTCCCTGCTGGTAACTCCTCAAGTCTTCGCCCGCAACACCTACACCGTCCGCAATGAGACCAAAGAGACGCGCTATGAAGTGCAATTGTTGTCCGGTTGCGTGACCTGCACCTGTGAGGATTTTGCAAAGCAGCGACAGGTTTTCAAACAAGGCTGCTGCAAACATCTTTACGCGGCATTGAAGTTCTGTGGCTACGGTTCCTTGGCTGACTATTTGAATACCCAAGTTGCTGCTTAAACCCAGTCCTACGGTATTCGTAAACCCGCTCAATATAAGGAAAATGACCATGAAAAAGACACCCATTCATTCTGACACGGAGCTATTAGAGGAATCGCCCCTGATGGCCGTGGATGAAACAGGTCTGGTCAAAGCAACTGCGCTGACCACATTACCCACCGCGTTAGCTGAAGCGGATATCACATCCTTTCTCACAACCGCTGCCCAGTTGGACACTCTAAAACCTGCAATTTCGCTAACCCCCAGCTATCGGGAGTTCAATGCCGAAGGCGAAAAATTGCGCGGGGTGTTCTTGGGTCTGAAAACCGTTCAGAAAAAAGATGATGCAGGCAACAAAGTCCCCCTGGACTGTGTGCAATGGCTTGACCCCAGCGGCGAGGTGTATCTGAATGCTGGCGTGACGCTGGTAGGTGCATTTGAACACGCTCAGATCCTACCCGGTACTGCCATCGAGATTGAGTACCAGGGCAAGCGCGATCGCGCCAAAGTATTTGCCGTCCGCATTCTGAACTAATCCACAAACCAGGGGGAGAGCGATCCCCCCTGGTTGATTTCTGACAACATTGGAGAAACCACGATGTCCCTCTTACTTCACTGCGGTGCGTTCAGCACCACCTATGACGATTTGCTTCAGGTTGAATTACCAGAAATGACTTCAACCTACGAACCCATTCCTCACCATGAGATTGTCGATACGGTACTCAGCACCGCCACTGACTCTAGCCTGACGATAAAGCGATCGCAATATGGCCTGAACAAATCAGGCACTCGCATGTTCGGGGTGATTGACTTTGAGCAAACCAGTCATCCCGATTACCGTTGGTCGATTGGCTTTCGCAACAGTCATGACAAGTCGATGAGCGCGGGTATCTGTGCCGGATCGAGGGTCATAGTTTGCGACAACATGGCCTTCAGCGGCGAGTTTAGCTTCACCAAACGGCATATTCCCCGCAACGGGTTCTTGCGCTATATTCAGCAAACCTTTATCGGGTTGCTAGAGCAATTGGAAAACCTGCAAAAGAACCTAGAGCGGCTGAAAATGGAAGGCTTATCTGAAGATGAAGCGCGATTGATCGTCTTTGGGGCTGCCGAAAATAACATCATTGCCAGCAGTGAGGTGGTGCCGATTTGGTCAGAGTTTCAAGAACCCCGCCATCCTGAGTTTCAAGAACCGACCCAATTCAATCTCCTGATGGCGTTCACTGAAAATGCAAAACGGTACAACTCCAATACCAAGGCTGAAAATGTTTACCGACGATTAGGGCATCTGTTTGCGATTTAGCGTCCCAGGCAGGGGAGGGGAGAAGACACAAGGCTCTTCTCCTGCCTACTCAAAATCCAGAGCGGCAGCATCAAGTCCAGGTATCGTGAACATAAAGCTGCCATTTTGCCAGACATAGAGGGCTTCATAGCCTTCCCCATTGCTCAAAAGAACTTGCTCAATCCCCAAGGGATGGATAGACAATCCAAATCCACCGATCAACTTTGGCACCAGTCGACCGGCACTAAAGCGGTTGGGACAGTGGATGCTGAGCACTTGTGCATCCTGCACGGGTTCATCTGAATACACCCGTGGAACCTGAGCATTGTGTAAGGTGGCGATCGCCAATTGGCAAAACTTCAGCAGGGATTGGGTCTGAGGATCTGCTAGAAAACGAACTCGCTCAAGTAAATGGCTAGAAAAATCCATAACAGTCCTCCGGCTTGGGGTGTCGTTAATGGAAAAACACTATGTCTAGCCTATACGAGCGTCAAGTGGTAGAAGTGGGTGGCATCCCCTATGTTGAGTATGGCAATGAACCCGAACCATTGGAGGATTCCGAGACTGAATCCAGTCAGCATCACGATTCCCCTGTGTGCGGGCAGTGTGTCAACTTTAATCCCTCCCGCTTCAACCTGGCCAGCGGTTACTGCCCCTGTACCTTGTCTCGAAATGAGTGGGATGAAGTCGAACTAGGTAAATCTGTTGCCAGCTCCGATCCGGCCTGTCCTCAATTTGAAATGGATTGTCCGTTTTGAATAAATCGTTAGATAAACTCAATTTGTCCAATCATGTCTTCTGGCTCAACCCATTCCCAAACTAGCGCAAGGGTTTTAACGATTTCTCCAATCGTGCGGCTCCCCTGGTGACAATAGGTGATGCCTGAGTGGGAAACATTGGCTTGATGGAGTTTCAAAAAGTCATCATCCTGGGTGAAGATAACCCGTCTTCGTTCAAGTGCAAAGGCAACTTGTTCTGGGTCTGAGGCTCCCATCAAATTTTGTTCAGGTGTGGTGGTCACATCGATGCCTCGTCTCCGTAAGCCTTCGGCTACAGCATTGCTGACGTTCTCGTCAAGATGGAACTTAATCTGCCCTGACATTTCTTTCCCTGAGTTTGCGTTGCAGGATGGAGGACGTTTGGGCAGCCAGTTGGCTGGCGAAGGCTTCGCTCTCGCGGATATCCTGGCGAATTTCGTCTAGGTGGTCGTAGTAATAGGCTAGGGCAGCGTGGACATCAGCCAGGGTAATGCTGGGGTAATGGTAAACAATTTCGTCGGGGGACATACTGAGGTGTTCGTACCAAATTGCAATGTCTTGCACGCGAATGCGATGACCCGTAATGCGGGGCTTTCCGCCGCAGACGTCAGGAGTGATTTGGATGTGTTCTGAAATAACGGTTGTCATGGGGGTTTGTTGGTTGAGAGAAAGATGAGCCTTTATTCCTCTAGTTTACAGATAGGGTCAATAGGGCTGGGATAAGGGCGATCGCCCTAAACAGATGGAACCTCCAACACATGATTTAGAACTTCCGTAGACTCCACACAACTCGACCGAGAATCTGAAAACTTTCGCCACTGGTTTCTAAATCAATAGTAATCGGTTCATAGATCGGGTTGTGGCTATTCAGCTTGATTGATTTCCCCGCCAAGACCTGCATTCGCTTGATCACGATCGCATTATCCAGCCGGACAATGTAAATCCCTTCACCCGGATGGGTCTTCTCTACATCCAGAAACACTATATCGCCGGGGTTGAATTCCGGGGACATGCTATCCCCCATCACCGTGACGGCGTGCAGACTATTGGGGTTTAACCCCCGTTCCTTTGCAATCAACCGTCGAGGCAACGTCAAATATTCGCTGATCTCCTCCGTTATGACTTCATAACCATTCCCAGCTCCTACCTGTAAATTGATCAAGGGAATGCGAACATTCTCCTCGCCCAGCTCCAGCATCGTCACCTCTGAGTCTAGAGCGTTGGGTTGAGGCTTTTCCCCGCCATACAGCAACCAATCCACCGTCACCTCCCCCGCTTGGGCGATCGCCTGCAATTGTTTGCCTTTGGGGATGGTTTTGCCCTGCAAAATCCGCTGCAAGGTGGTGTAAGGAATCCCATGCTTGACCGCAAAAGCGTGGGCGCTCCTTTCCCCCAGCAAGCTTTGCACTCGTTCTGCAAGGGTCTCTGATGAAGGCGGCAGGGGTTGCAAAGATTCCGGCTCCGATGAATCATTTGTTTTTTCATTTTAGTGAAATTTTCAACTAGACAGGATTGATAAATTCATGGATGGTTAATATATTACCCATTCTGGTTGCAAATAAACAGTCAATTCTCCACATCATGCACCCTGCTGATATCAAAGCGGCTCTGGCAAGGCAGGGCATTTCTCTGTCTACCCTGGCTCAAGAACTCGACGTTTCCCCCCAAGCGATTAGCCAAACGCTGTATCGCTATGCCCAAAGCCGTTCTCGCCGGATCGAAGCCGCGATCGCAGCCAAGTTGGAGCTGCCCGTCGAACAAGTCTTTCCAGATCGCAATCCTTAGACACACCCGTAAGAGCCATGACCCCCGCGTATCCATCCAACAAAGCTCAACCCACTCCGTCAGCGGAGGAGTTTGACTTTGATCGCTACAGCGACAACGTCGTCCAAAGTGCTGCCTTGCCCTGGGTGCAACTGATTACGCCCAAGGATAAAAAGCTGCCCTTCGGACTGTTCCTAAAGCGGGACTGTGCCGAAGCGGTCAATTTTCAGCCTTCAGAGGACTGGCAGCCGTTCACGGCCACCTTTGAGTCCGGCGAGACCGAGGTGGAAGACGAGGGTTACTTAACCCAAATTCTTCGCCTCTGCGTGATTCGTCAAACCGCCCTGGAAGGCTATGGCAGAAACCAGTGGGGCAAGTTTGAGTGGCTAGGGGCCATGTACGACCAGGGGCAACTGACGGACATTGGTTTGCGCGTCAGAAATGGCGGTCAGGATTTTTACCAGGCCACTCGATATCTAGTGTTCTTTTTAGATCGGCAGCACCGACTGCTTCAGGATGCGCCGCTCCAACTTAAAGCCAAGGGTGCCTTTGGAGCTTCCTTTGGCGTCGAATTGCGGGAATTTCAGCGCGAACTGTCCAAAGCCTTTTTCAAAGCAGCCAAAACGGCTGGAAAACGCTTTACCGGAGAGCTAAACCAGGAAGCTCTTTCTCTAGGGATTGTTCAAGCCAAGATGAGCCTACGACGTTCCGAGCAGGGCGCGTATGTCTGCTATTTGAGCGATCGCATTGTGCCCGTGTTCAATGCCGAGAATTTTGGTAAATCCAAGCCAGTCTCCCGCAGAGGCAGGGCTGAAATCACCCTCCACGGCGTGAATTGGCGAGATCTGTTTATTCCTAAAAATTCTGAGACAGGTCAAATTCTGATCCGAGCACACCATGACCATGTTGCCTTTGGACAGCGGGTCAAACCCGAACCCTTCTCTGGTGTGGGCACCATTCCCAATTCTGAAGAAGTGCTGAACAGTTTGCGCTTTGACAACGATGGTTCTGTCTTCATTAGCTTCCCCTTCGATTGTTGGACTGAAGATCGAGTCATACAGTACTACTGCGAAGCCTTCGGAGACACTGCCAACTGGTTAGCAGATTGTCTACCGTCCTTACAAAAAGTCGAAATTACGGGAACACGCGCAAATGGCACGGTTCGCGTAGAGCGCATTGAAGCAGTAACCCCGACTGAATCCGCTACACCTGCTGAATTTGAAGACTATTGAGATGAATGCCGGACACTTGCTGGAACAATTAGCAGCGTTACCGGAGGACTTGGCCCTAGTTGCAGTCGGTGCCCATAAAGCGCCCTACCTACCCAACTGGCAAAGATCGCCCCTGAGCAAAGCGCAAATTGAATCCGAGATTCGGGCGGGGCGGTGTAAAGCAGTGGGGGTGCTCTGTGGAACGCCGTCCGATGGATTGGTGTTTCTGGATCATGATGGAGACTCCTGCGATCGCTTGATCGAGACCCTTTCAGGACTTTCTCTGGATGAAGCTCTGCCCCGGACTGTGGGAATCACCTCCGGTAGACCTGGACGCTACCAACTGATCTACCGCCTGCCCCAACAAGACTGGCAACAGGTTGTCACTCGCAAGCTGAAGACGGGGACCACAGGCGACGACGGCAAAGCTGAGATGCTGGAGTTTCGCTGGGATGGGTGTCAGTCGGTTGTGCTGGGTCATCACCCTACCACTGGCGTTTATCGCTATCTACCAGGGCAGAGTTTTGCCGAGTGCGACATTGTGATCGCCCCTCAATGGATCGTCCAGCAGATGCAGTCTGCATCGCAACCCACTTCCCCAAGTTGGGCAGAGTTTGAACGACAGTTCCGGCTCCCCATCAACCAGTCGGTTCCCTTGAAGATCTGCCTCAGTAAAACCAGCCGAGAATCTTTGGCGGGAGCCATTCAGGGCAACCGGGACAACACAGGAGCCAAATTAGCACGCGATCTTCTGGGAACAGCTCGTTATCTGGAAAGCATTGGTCAGTCCTATACAGGCGACCCCCATCGCCACTTGGACGAATTTTGTTCTCGCTGCACACCTCCACTGAGTCAAAAAGATAGCGATCGCCTTTGGAAGTCAGCTTTGAAAGACAATCCCGGCTCCAGCTTGTCGCCAGACCAGATTGAAAGCTGCATCAAAGGCTGGCTATGGCGACAGGTTCGGGCAGAACAGCATCCGGTTTCCTTACCTGTTCAACCGATTTCCCCGTCTACATCAACAGCAGATCCTCAAGCTCTGAGCTTAGAGGAACTCCAACTTCAAATTCGTCAATTTGTTTCCGGTGCCCCCACGGATACCCAACTCACCGCGCAAGTGATGACTTGGGCTTCTCGCATCGGCAAACCAGAGAGCACCCTCTGGTTCCTGGTAAAAAACATTCAACAGGAACTGGAGCACCAGCAGTCTCGTAGCGAAACCCGCACGGAAATCGATCGCCTAACCCGTTTGGCATCCTATCACCCCACCTTAAACCAATACCTCGATTCGCTTCTGGCTCACCCCTTAGAGCAAATCGCTTACTGGATGGGGACGACCAGCATGGCAATGCTCACAACGCTTTTACCTACAGCGGGCAGCCTGTTGCCTGTAGGTACAGAACTGGAACTGAACACGGGTACTGGTCTACCCCATTCTCTACACGGGCATTGTGGCCGAGAGCGGCAGCGGTAAGTCCCCCTCTCAGAAAATCATCCTCAAGCCCCTGTTTCGTCTGCAAGCCGAGGCTGAAGAAGTCTACCGAGCTGCCCTGGAAACCTGGGAAGACGAATGCAGGCAATCCAAAGAGGCGGGACAGGCCGCACCCCAAAAACCGAAACCCAGAGACTATTTCACCACGGATGCTACCCGTGAGGCCGTTGTACAAATTCAGGCCAATCAACCGAAGTCTGGCTTCCTGGGTTGGTTCGATGAGTTATCCGCGCTCATCCGAGGACAAAACCAGTACCGTAGCGGTCGCGGTACCGATAAAGAATCCCTTCTGTCCGGTCGGGATGGCAGCGCCCAGAAGGTGGATCGGGCAGGGGGCAAACGCCTGTTCATTGCCCGCTCTGCTTATTCCATCACGGGCAGCACCCAACCGGATACCCTGCGATCGCTGATGGGCGACTTTTCCGATCCTTCCGGGCAGTGGGCACGCTTTCTCTGGTGCTTCCTACCCATTCGCCCCGCTTCCTATCCTGAAAATGCGGTTCATCTTGATATTTCAGACTTTCTCTACGGTATCTATCGACGGTTGGCCGAGTTCCCGACCACAACCTATCGTCTCAGCCCAGCGGCCCAGGAATGGTATATCCACTGGTATAACGAGCTGGATCGGCTTCGGCTGGCAGAAGTTAAACAGAGCCTGCGGGCAGTCTACGCCAAGTTCAAGAGCGATACTGGCGTGTTGGCTCTACTGTTGCACTGTCTCAATGCCGCGATCGCTGGACAGACTCCAGGGGAGCAAATATCCGAAACAACCCTGCGAACCGCAATTCAACTCAGCAAGTTTTATCTGGGTCAGGTGAAGTTGATTCACAGTGAAGGGGACGCCCTCGATGGCGACCTCACCCCCAGCTACTGCAAAATATTATCGCTTTCTCAACGCAAGGGATGGGTGACCGCCAGGGATATTTACCGAGCCAGGGCTGTATACGATCGCAAAGCTACCCTCGATCAAATCCGAGGATTGATGCGCGAATTGGTGACAATGGGTCTGGCGATCGACCGAAATGAAGGGAATCGTTTGGAAATTCAAGTCATTAACCGTGGTGACAGTCATCCAAATACTGGTGACAATCCCCAAAAAAGTGGTGACAATCCCTCAGAATTTGGTGACAGTCTCCTGAACGCTGGTGACAATTGGACTGCCGAGACAAATGAGCGCGAACTTACTCCGGTAAGACACTCTCAGAACGGGACTGTCACCAGCGACAATCCGAGTGTCACCATAAATCAACCCAGTGTCACCAAGAATGGTGCAGTTGTCACCATACTGTCACCAGGTTGGCAGAGCCGAAAAGTCCTACCCCAAGGAGGTTCTGTCCTAAACAATGCCGAGTTTGTCACCACTGCACAACCCCAACCGCCTAAAGCTCGATCGCCTAATTTTGTGGGGGCTAAGATTCAGATCGGCGATGTCTGTCGATACCGGGGTCCAGATGGAGCGATGAAAGTCACCTGTTGGGGTAAAGACTTACAGGTACTGGCCATTGAAGCAGGGACTGCAAAGGTTAAGGCAAGGCAATGGGTGCATTCCCATCAGATTGAAATTCGTTACCTCAGGAAAATTCAATGACTCAGATCATCTCGACACTCTTAACGCTTGACTTAGACACGCTTGAAGAAACGACTTGCCAATGAGCTTATCCAGTACTCCCAACTCCAACGTCAAATTTTCCTTGCCAGAAGTAATTCTCAGAGAGTTGTTTGTAGATCCTGCCCTGTTGCAGGAAAAACTAGGTCTATCTACAAAAACGTTACAAAGCCTACGGAGAGAAGGATCCCTGATTCAGGGTATCCACTATTCTGAAGTTAACAGCCGTTTAATTCTTTATAACTTGCCTCTCATGATTGACTGGGTAGTCAATCGGCACGATCCAGAAGCTCATCTGAGAGCCATTGAAAATTTCCAAGCAAGTCTACTCAGCAATCAAGCTAAGCCCAAAGGACAACGCATAAAGCGAGTGTAAAAAGAGCCGAGCTAGAACTCTGGAACCTGAACAGAAGAAAGGATGCCTGCATAATGCTGCATGATAATCGTAGGGCTATTGCCGACCCACTTGGCAACTTGAGGAATGGGCACGCCTGCTTCTAAGCATTGAGTAATAAAGGTATGACGGCACTGATATGGATGGCGATAGCGTTTAATTTGCCCCTGCTCTGCTAAGTTCGTAACAACCCCAACATACCGCTTCTTCCCAGACTTGCGCCCATGCCAAGCTCTCCAGAAGAGATTATAGTTCATCGGTTTCCCGTCAATATTGAATAGAAGATCCTCAGATTTGGCATTTTCTAGCTTAATCGAATCCAAGAATGCTCCTAAGGTCTTGTTAATCGGGAAAAACCGATCTTTGCCAGTTTTCGTGGATCCCTTTGCAGTAGGCTTGCCGTTAGCATAAACCACGGCTTCTTTAAACAGGATTTTGTCATCATCTACATGCCGCCACTTCAAACCCAAGGCTTCGGAAGGTCTACACCCCGTCAGAAACAAAAATCTGACAAGCGGCGCATAAATCTTATGATATCGATGCGTCTCGAAAGCATTGATGATTGCCTCCTGCTCTTCACGAGCAAAAGGATCGATCTCGAAATGATCGGTATTTTGAGCTTTAGTTAACTTAATTTCAGCCGCCATTCCCTCAAATGGATTTTGGGCAATCAACCCCGTCTTAAGCGCCCACTTACAACAGGCATTGATCCGGGTTAAGAGGCGTTTGCCCATATCAGCAGCAATATTGGCAACGATCCAATCTCGAATCTGGTGGGATTGATCGAGGGTATAGACAGGCATCCGATGAATATGGTTACCCATCGTACTAAACCATTCCAACGTCTTGGCTTCCAGTTGTGGCTTCCGGTAGTCTACCCACTTTTCCCAGAGGTCACGCAAGTCTGGCTCTAGCCCCTCAAGACTTACTGCCCCCAGGCTATTTTGGGGCTTATATTTCTGAAGCGTTAAATCCACTTCTCCGTAAGCAATATCGCGCTCAATAATTTGAACTTTAAGTTCAGCCGCCTTGCGATTTACCTTTGTATCAGGCAACCCCAGCGACAGGTAGTGACGCTTGCCCCCATAGTTGAACCGAAGCTGAAGGCGGCTGTTACTACACAGAATTGCTACCGATCCTTTAGAAGTCCTGCCAGAAGTGTCTTTGATTAAGGTCGTCATACGGTGTAAAAGAGCAAACTAGCTACCCAATTTACACCAATCTTACACCAGTTTTTGGACAGAAATCGACAAAACTCGGCAGAACTATCCACACCTTGACTCAACTGGAGCGCAAAAATCAGAGCGATAAAAACCGTCGAAAGCTTTGATGCAGCAAAAAAAGTCGCCCCAATTAGGCTTAAAGAAAACTCTAATCTAAATCGGGATGACAGGATTCGAACCTGCGACATCCTGCTCCCAAAGCAGGCGCGCTACCAAGCTGCGCTACATCCCGATGCTGATTACAACCCACTAGACTTTAAACATGGTATCACAGGCGCTCAGCTCACAGGGGATAAACGAGATACGGTTTCTAGATAAAACAAGAGTGCATTGATATCTGAGGGATTCACCCCGCCAATCCGCGAGGCTTGGCCAAGAGTTAAAGGCTTGACTTTGGCCAATTTTTCTCGTGCTTCCATCGACAGGGTATCGATTTTGGCATAGTCCAAATTTTGGGGTAATGGACGCTGTTCTTGCCGACGGACTTGTTCAATTTGCCGCTGTTGCCGCTGAATATAGCCTGCATATTTGATCTCAATTTCTACACTTTCTTTCTCAGCCGCCGCTAGGGTGGTCACCCCTAACCCCTGGCGTTCCAGATCGCAGTAGTGCAACTGGGGTCGGCGTAGCAGATCAGACAGGGAAATGGCTCCTTTGATTTTCTCGGCTGTAGCCTCGACAATGGCTTGAGCCACAGGATCGTGTTCTTTGATCCGGGTTCTATACAGACGTTCTTTTTCGACTGCGATCGCCCTTTGTTTGTTGGTAAATAATTGCCAGCGGCGATCATCAATCAGACCTACAGTTCGTCCCAAGGGAGTTAAGCGTTGATCGGCATTATCGGAGCGCAACAGCAGGCGATACTCTGATCGCCCCGTCAACATCCGATAGGGTTCGCGCAGATCTTTAGTGCATAGATCATCAATGAGGGTGCCAATATAGCTCTCCGCCCTTGGGAAAACTATCATCTCTTCCTGGTGGACAAAGCGAGCGGCATTAATCCCGGCAACAATTCCTTGGGCGGCGGCTTCTTCATAGCCTGTGGTGCCGTTAATTTGCCCCGCACAAAAGAGCCCCTCAATCCGCTTGGTCATTAAGGTGGGGTAGCACTGGGTAGCAGGTAGATAATCGTATTCCACGGCATAGGCGGGGCGCAGCATCGTGCAATGTTCGAGACCGGGGAGCGATCGCAGCAATTCCACCTGCAAAGCTTCGGGTAGACCCGTCGAAAACCCTTGAATATACAGCTCAGGAATATCCCGCCCTTCGGGTTCAATAAAAATTTGGTGACTGGCTTTATCGGCAAACCGGACAATCTTATCTTCAATACTGGGGCAGTAGCGTGGGCCTTTGGCTTCCACCCAGCCACCATAGACAGGCGACAGATGCAAGTTATCCTGAATCAGCTTATGGGTTTCTGGTGTGGTGCGAGTAATATAGCAATTCATTTGCTCCCGCTCAATCCAAACAGTGGGGTCAAAACTAAACCAGCGCACTTGTTCATCCGGGGGTTGCGGCTCCATGTGGCTATAGTCCACCGAGCGCTTGTCTACTCGCGCCGGAGTCCCGGTTTTTAATCGGCCTGTTTCAAAGCCTAATTGATTCAGGGTTTCGGTTAGACCCTCAGCGGCAAACTCGCCAGCCCGACCAGCGGCCATCGATTTATTCCCCACCCAGATCCGGCCTCCTAAGAAGGTGCCCGTTGTTAAAATCACCGTTTGACAACGAAAAGCCACACCAAAGTAGGTTTTCACGCCAATCACTTCATCGTGATCACCCAGAACCAAATCGGTGACCATCCCCTCTCGTACTATCAAATGAGCCTGGTTTTCAACAATGGTTTTCATGACGGCGGCGTATTCGCGCTTATCCGTCTGGGCGCGCAAGGCCCACACCGCTGGACCACGGGAATGATTGAGCAGCCGTTTTTGCAAATAGGTGCGATCGGCCATTTTGCCAATTTCACCCCCCAAGGCATCGACTTCATGGGTGAGTTGCGATTTAGCAGGAGCCCCCACGGCAGGATTGCAGGGTTGCCAAGCAATCTTGTCTAAATTCAAGGTCAACAGCAGGGTCTTACACCCCAAGCGCGCTGTCGCTAAAGCAGCCTCACAACCAGCATGGCCACCCCCAACGACAATCACCTCAAACTCATCCAAAAATTCAACCGATGCTGGAGATATCATATTCGCTCTTGAGAAAGGGATCGCTTTTAAAATTTTAGTGGTTCTACCAAGATCTGTCGCAGTGCTGCCCATCGCCGAAGGCTTGGGTGGTGGTGAAGGGATGGGCGACCGGAGGGAGCGATGGCCATTGCGTGCTGTCCGTAGGACATAGGCCGGTCGGAGACCATCAGTCAATCTCGGCTTGTTGCTGGATGTACTGATTCAAAAGGGAGATAGGTGCTCTACCATAAGAAATGATGCAGTACGAACAACTCCAGAACACAGGTTTGCGGTAGACGCTGCCAAGATGTTCCGAAAACTCTTTTCGAATCAGTCGACTAGCGTGATATTGCTAGCGGATTGTTACTGCGCAATAGGTTCAAAAAACGTTGTGTGAAAATGCCCCTAGAGAGGTTATGGCGGGGAGTATTCTGCATCTAGTCAAGACTTCGTGAACGGGGAATCTCCTGCTATACACAAAGCGTTAGCGGGATGAGCGTCAAGGGTCACTCTTTAGGAGTGCAGAAAACGGTATGAGGAACAAAATCTTTTGCATTTCTATAACGCGAACGCCAAGCTCTATCCTTACATCTGGTGGACTACCGTAGAGTCAATTACTTGCGCCACTTGGATGTGCATAAGATTTTCGAGTGATCGCAGCGATCTTTATATTTAGCGGCAATCTCAGTTACCTCTTTCATTAAGCCCACATCCAATTTGGTGGGTTGTAGCCCTAGATCCATAAAACACTTATTCTCTACAAACAAGTCATTTTCAGCCGCTTCTGTTCTGGGATTCTCTAGGTGATTGATCTGAGCGCCCGTAATGTCGGCAATAATTTTGGCGAGATCTCTGACTCGATGAGTTTCCGTCACCTGATTAAAAATCTTCACCCGCTCACCAGATTCGGGGGGGTTTTCGATGGCCAGTTGAATACACTTAACAGTGTCTTGAATATGAATAAAGGCTCTCGTTTGACCACCTGTGCCATGTACTGTGAGGGGATGGCCAATGGCTGCCTGCATCAGGAAGCGGTTTAGGACGGTACCATAATCGCCATCGTAGTCAAAGCGATTAATCAGTCGTTCGTCGCGTTTGGTTTCTTCGGTATTGGTGCCCCAGACAACCCCTTGGTGCAAATCAGTGATTCTGATTTTGTCGTTCTTATTGTAGTAATAAAAGAAGAGCTGATCTTGCGTTTTGGTCATATGATAGATGCTGCCAGGATCCGCCGGATAGAGGATTTGTTTTTCCACTACCTCACCTGTATCAATGACAACCTGTACATCTAAATACCCTTCTGGGATTTTCATCCCTGCTGTGCCGTATCCATAAACCCCCATAGTACCTAGGTGGACAACATGAATGTCTAAACCCGACTCAACGATGGCTGCAAGGACATTATTGGTAGCATTGAGATTATTGTTAACGGTGTAACGTTTTTGCCGAGAGGATTTCATCGAATAAGGCGCTGCTCGCTGTTCGGCAAAGTGAACCACGACCTCAGGCCGATAGGTACAAAATAGATTCAATAGGCGATCATATTCCGTCGCAATATTAAAGTTATAAAACTGGATATGATTGCCCGTTAAGTCTTGCCAAGTCTTTAGCCGAATGGAAATGGGGCTAATGGGTGTTAATGAGTCGGTTTCCAGTTCATTATCAATGTTGCGCCTAGACAAATTATCGACGATGACAATATCGTGGCCAAGTGTAGACAGATGTAGCGCAGTTGGCCAGCCGCAGAACCCATCACCGCCCAATATAACAATGTTCATGCTTCGTCCCTAAACCGAATGTCCTAGTGATGAACAAGGATTAGCATCTCAACCTGAAAGCAGGCAAATAACAAAGCCTACCTGGCAACGCTAGATACACTACCCACTCATAACAGCTTCTTGATCTTTAAGGATATCTCACTTTGGGGACCATCACGCCTTGGGGTTGGGATCACAAGAGTCCCTGGCCTAACGAATCACTTTTACTGGGGTGTCAATGGCCACAAGCTCAAACAACTCTTCAATATCTTCGTTATACATGCGCACACAACCGTGGGAGGCGGCTGTACCTACGGATTCACGATTGGGTGTACCATGAAAACCAATCCAGTTCTTACCATCGGTCCAGAACCCCATCCAACGACGTCCCAAGGGATTTTCAGGATCGCCACCTGGAACCACATACCCCTTAAAAGGATTCTGCCAAGGAGGATTTCGATACTTTGTTTTGACGGCAAAGGTACCTGTGGGCGTTCCCCAACCTGCCCGACCCACGGCAACGGGATAGGATTTAATGACTTGGTCATTTTGGTAGAGGGTGACGCGCCGTTTGCCCAGATTGAGTTCTAGGCGCATGGGGTAAACGACAGGGGGTAAATATTCCGTCGCTTTTTCCAAACCGGGTAGGGGGGGTGCGATGGCCGAAGGCCAGTCGGAGACCATCGCAACTTCTGCTGCCTGCACAGGCTGTCTCAGGACAAACAAACCTGCCGTCAAGCCTAGAGTGATCAGTGGAATCCAACGATGGCGCATAGTCAAAAATGATGGTGTGCAGACGAAAAGCTGCCACGAGT
The DNA here is from genome assembly GCA_012034795.1 of Leptolyngbyaceae cyanobacterium CRU_2_3. Taxonomy (GTDB): domain Bacteria; phylum Cyanobacteriota; class Cyanobacteriia; order Elainellales; family Elainellaceae; genus Drouetiella. The sequence continues at coordinate 9,231 of JAAUOQ010000001.1, read as the reverse complement.
GTGGTTCGATTTTAGTATTTTTGAATATAACTTTGAGCCATGGTTTTGGCAATAGAAAGACACTCACACCCTCACCCAATTGCTACAAAGCATCTTAACCACAGTTAGATTCATCTCTGAAAAAGATAACGGGAAAAGTCAGGATCTTACTCCGGAAAGGGAGTAATCCACGATCCTACAGATTATTTTGATGCACCCAAATCGGATCATGACCTCAAGAGAGTCTGCGTTGGAGTTTGCGCCACAGGGTCTGTAAGCGTAACTGTGTGATGCGCATCTTCGTCAGGGGAGCAATGGCCGTTTGCTGGTGGGGTTGAGAATCAAAAAAATCATTGATTTCAGTCAAAATGACCTGCAATCGCCGCCGGATATTGTCGGCGCGGTATTCTGCTAAAACCTGCTCAGAGATGCCCCTCGCTTGACCCGATTGAATTACGTTGCAAATTCGCTGGACATCAAAGTGTCGAGAATAACCCGCAATTTTATAGCAGTTAAAGCCGGGATCTAAATAATCTGAGAGGCCACTATTGAGACTCGAAAACACTTGACACCCACAGGCCATAGCCTCCATTGGTTGTAAACCAAAACCTTCGCTCACCCCTTGCTGTGCCCAGTATTCAGCAGAATCGTAGAGATAGACCTTGGTTCGATTAAAGAGTTGAGACAAACCCTCAACATAGCTATCCACCACCTTGACCTGACAAACTTGCTGCAACGCCGGAATCAGATCTTGCATTAAATAGGTAGAAGATTTGCGGGCTTGGACTAAAACATCGATGTCCCGTTCCAACTTTAAATTACAGAAATCATCGGAAATCTGGTTGGGTAGATAGTAAAGGAGGGAATGGGGCGATCGCTGTCCCCAATATCCCAACGTATTCCGACTGACAGTAATAATGGGCACCCGTGCTGGCAAGCTAAACCCATAGCCCGCACTGTGAGCGTGATAAACCACGTTATAAGACCGCAGTTGCTGAGCCAATTTGCCCACATCAAACCCCCAACTGATCACAAAGATGATCTGATCCAGGTGCGGTTGTCCCAGTAGATCGGCCAAGAACAGGGTGTCGGGGTGGCGTTGCTTGTAGGTGACCACGTCAGCCGCACAGATTTGCTGGGTCAATTTCAGGGTTTTCAATTCAGCCCACAGTCCACCACAAGCAAACTGACCGCCCAAACCAGGGACAAGGAAATATAACTTCCGCATGTGCGTACTACTCGTACCTACTGTTGAAATACTCTTATAGTGTCTCTTACCTTTGACTGTTTCCAATGGATTATTAAAGATCTTTGCTACAGCAGAAGATATCAAAGAGTAGATGACTTTTCTCCATGGACTATCCTCATTTTTGCCAAAAAATACGTATTTTCAGGAGGCATAATGATGTTAAAGTTAGCTTAACTAAAGTAGAATCGCTACTTTCATATCCAGTTAATTAGAGTTGCTGATAAATCTTGAAGATGGCTCCTAAATGCTGTTTTATTAGCTTGCGTTTTCTACTGTTCAAACTTTTTTTCGGACTGAGTGGATGGTGTCTGTTGCCCTTGAGTACCTATGCCCAGACTACCCCCTCTCCACTTGAACCCCCACAACCGGATCTTCTCCCTAAGCCACCCTCCGAGATCCCGAAACAATTGCCCCCAGCGGAGGATCTGCTCAAGGCACCCCCCAACCTATTCCCCAACCTTCTTCCCCAGATAGCCCTGATGTCATCACTGTCCGTAAGTATCGGGTGCTGGGGAGTACTGTCTTCACTGAAGCAGAATTAGATGAAATTACCAAAAACTTTACTGGGACAGCGGTAACCTTCTCACAACTTTTAGCGGCCCGTTCAGCCATTACCCAGCATTATATTGACAAGGGCTACATCACATCAGGAGCCTATTTGCCAGCGAATCAAGAAGTAGGGAATGGCATCGTCACCTTGCAAGTAATTGAAGGAAAACTACAAGCGATCGAAATTTCTGGGAACACGCATCTCAAGTCAAGCTATGTTCGCGATCGCTTGCAACGGGGTGCAGACCCTCCCCTCAACGTCAATGAACTCCTAGAAGCCATGCGCTTGCTCCAGATTGATCCTTTGATTGCGAATCTGGCTGCTGAATTAACCGCTGGCTCAGAACCAGGGTTAAGCATTTTACAAGTTGAAGTCGAAGAGGCTCCTACCTTCGATGTGCAGTTAGCCTTGGATAATCAACGCTCTGGTAGCATTGGTAGCATCCAACGCCAAATTGTGGCTAGCGAAGCCAACCTCTTCGGTTTTGGCGATGCAATCCAATTGGGTTACGCCAATACCGATGGCAGCAATGAAGTCAGTTTTAATTACACCTTTCCTGTGAATGCCCGCAATGGCACAATCAGTACGGGCTTTACCCAAGTTTGGAGTCGGGTCATTGAAGAACCCTTCGATATACTCAATATTGAAGGCACCTCTCGTGATCTGAGCCTCACCTTTCGTCAACCTGTCATCCAAACACCTGAGAAAGAACTGGCTCTCGGTATTGCCCTGGGTCGTCAGGAAAGTGAAACCTTTTTGGGTGGGCGTTTTGGTATTCCTAGAGGTCCTCTAGACAACCTTTCAGGGTCAGATAATGAGGGACGTACCGAAATTACCCAACTCCGCTTATTTCAAGAGTGGACGAAACGAGGCAATGACTCCGTGTTGGCTCTCCGCTCAGAGCTTGGGATTGGCCTAGATGCCTTGGCTACCCGTAATCCAACCCCACCAGATGGGCTGTTTTGGCTGTGGCGCGGCCAAGCCCAATGGGTGAAACAATTGGCACCGAATACCCTCTTACTCTTACGCTCAAACGTGCAATTTGCAGATCGAGCTTTGGTACCCTTGCAGCAATTTGGTTTAGGTGGACTCAACAGTATTCGCGGCTATCCTCAAAATCTATTGTTAGTCGACAATGGGTTGTTTGGCTCAGCAGAACTTCGTGTTCCCCTTGCTCGTTTTGGTAATAACCAGGAAGGATTATTGCAGTTGACCCCTTTTTTCGATGTAGGACAGGGATGGAATAATGCTAAAAACCAAGACGATGCTAAAACTTTGGCTGCTGTAGGTCTTGGGGTGCGGTGGCAGTGGTCAGATACCCTCTCCGCTCACTTAGACTGGGGTATTCCCCTCACATCTGTTGAACCCCGATCCAGTGGTTTTGATAACAGTCAACTGTTTTTTTCCATTGTTGTCAGTCCGTTCTAGGGCAATACTAATACTATTTCTCGATAATCAGGCTACCGAGCGAGGTTAAGGAAAGTGGGGAAGATAACGGAGAATTGGTATAACACCCTGATCAGGCTATGAATTTACCCTTCATGCTCAGCGCTATCACTGCCCAATTGTCCATTCAGGTCAGTAAATTGGATAACAGAGCCTAGTGAATGCCAAGAGAATGAGGAGAAGGATCATGCAGCTACCAGCGAACTGGCAGTTACCGGAAGAAATCAAACGCCGCTTTGGTCAAAAAGGGGCGGGTAAACAACGAGCCATGCTAGGGCAAGGGCACCTCTTACTCGTTCTGCATAGAGTGCCACAACCGGGGAGTCGGCAACGGCAAGGTATTTTTTTCTGGCGACAGCCTCAAGGAACATGGAAATGTAGTGAAGGGGGCGACGGTTTACCCAGACTGCAAAAACATCTGCAAGACTATAGCAAAGCCGAACAACGGCTGAGTCAAGACTATAGTAAGGCGGAGGGAGCAGAGGATTTTTTTGAGATTTTAGAAACCTTAACCCCCCTTTGTCGGGCTGCTAAGAATATGCTAGATACGCTACAAGCCGCGCGGCAAGCAGTTGCGGATGACCGCGATCTCATTGATCTTCGGGATTGGGTCGAGGATATAGATCGAATCCTGGATTTACTCTATACCGATGTCAAAAATGCCCTGGAGTTTGACCTAGCGAAGCGGGCAGAAGAACAAACCCGCCTTAGCCTAGAGTCGGTACGAACTGCACAACGACTGAACCTTTTGGCTGCTGTTTTTTGCCGTTAACGGCTTTATCTAGCCTATTTGGCATGAATTTATCCAATAACTTGGAAAATTCACCCATTGGATTCTGGCTAATTCTGGGGTTAGGAATTTTGTTAGGTACCCTTACGCAACGGTGGATTCTACAAGCCTCACTCAAACCATAGCCAACTCCGTTTATTAATGACCCAGGATCCTTTGTTATCTGGAGTACCAGGACGCTCCCTCTAAAAGTTAACTAAGCACTGGCAGGGAAAGTCTTCTTAAACTCATCAATTAGATCGTCCATTTCTTCTAGGGCCTGGTTGACGTCAATTCGTAATGTGCCCAAATTCGGTTGGTCTAACAGTTGAACCAACAGCCCTCGTTTGGTCTCTAACAAAGTAATGCGATCGCGCATCATTTGACTATCCATTGAATTACCCTCACAACAAAATGGAACTTGTACAAAGACTTAATAATTCTAACAACCGGCTTACCTGGACAAAAGCAACGCCTAGTCAACAGCTTAATAGAGCCAAGCAACAAACTGAAATTCAATCTTTTATTCCACTTGATGCAAGCAACCGTTTAGATTCTAAGCTAAGCTAACTTAGTAAATATGTTATCAATAGGCAGCTACCGTGCTCCAACGTTCAATCCTAATCTCGTTTTTCCTAGCGATGGGGCTAGGAACGATGGTTCAACCAGCCCTTGGTCAAGCTGTTGTCCCTCGAACCTTAAAGCTAGATTCTAAACAGCTTGAGCAGACGGGGCTGGGTTTGTTCAAAGAGGCCGTCTACCTTAGCCAGTTTCAGCAAATTGTGCCTGCTTTGGCTAGAGCTAAATTAGCCACCCAACTTGCGCCCAAATCCCCGGATACCTGGGCTTTATTGGGGGGACTATATCTAACTCAAAAGCAAGTCAATGAAGGTATTCAGGCTCTAGAGAAGTCGCGATCGCTCAACCCTAAAAATGCGGGTGTACACTTCAGCCTCGGTGCTGCTTATTTTGGTCAAGGCAAATATGACCAAGCCGTCCAACTCCTGACCCTAGGGCTTAAACTGAAACCCGATGTTCCTGAAGCGCTATTTGATTTGGGAAACACCTACTACAAAATGGGGAAACTTAAAGAAGCTGTCAAGCAATATAAAAAATCCTTAGACCTGAACAAAAAGTTCTGGCCAGCCCTTAACAATATTGGCCTAGTTCACTATGAAAAAGGGGATGCCAGCGAGGCCATGAAACAATGGCAAGCCGCCATTGCCATTGACGCAAAATCTGGCGAACCCCAGTTAGCCTTGGCCGTTGCCACCTATACTCAAGGCAAAAAAGAAGAGGGGCTAACGTTGGCAAAATCTGCCCTCAAACTGGATGGCCGTTATGGTAAAGTTGCTTTTTTAGAAGAAAACCTCTGGGGTAAGCGACTGATTGCCGATACGAAAATCATCTTCGCTACGCCTGAAATGCAGTCAACCTTGAGCGAATTGGATGTTGAATCTGATAGCCCTGCCCCTACTAATCCTGAAGGAGGCGTAGAAGGTTCTTAATAATTAATTTCATTGCCGTCTTGCGCTCCTCACGCTCTGCTTAGACACCCTGTTCCTGACCTGATTTATTGTGTGCAGCTTTCTGCTAGCTTTTTGTGGCCGATTTAGGTATTTTCGATCCCAAGAATCCAGTCATCCATGATGCCCCCTCCATCTGCCAGATGGATATTCCTTTTCATCTATGCACGTTAAAGCAGCAGGAGTTATCGGCAGTGGCCGCCTTGTTAAGTCTTTGTTTCTACCCACAAGATGGCTGGCGCTCATGGTTTACGCCGCTGTTGCAGATGGGGATCTTTCATGATCTGCAATCTCGCTATAGCGTTCATCGGTCTCCCTATACCCGTTTAATCGGGGCTCAAATTCTGCGTAGCACCTCCTCTGAGCTTATCGGTACCGTTGAAGTTAGCCTCAAGCCCCTTTCCCCTTGGTCTCCTTTTGCCCCTGCTGTTGCCTATATTTCTAATCTGGCTGTTGTGCCCCCTTATCGTTCTCAAGGGGTGGGTAAACAATTACTGCTGGCTTGTGAGCCAATTGTCCGGCAATGGAGGCAGAACCATCTCTACCTCCACGTCTTGAATGACAACACCCCTGCTCAACGTCTCTACGCTAAAGTGGGCTATCAACTCACACACCCAAATGCGCGTCAAGCTAGCCTGATTTTTGCCCCATCCAAACGGTTGCTTCTGTCTAAGTCCCTCTAAGTATTTCATTATGCTGCTGCAACCTCATCAACGGAAAAAGTTAGATGACACCGATGATGCCTTTTTTTATGATTACCCGCGATTGGTCACTCATGTCGATTCAGGCTTTATCCAACGTCTGACGGATCTCTATCGCCAGTATTTGCAATCAGAAGATTCCATTCTGGATTTAATGAGTAGTTGGGTGTCCCATCTCCCCGATGAGATTCAGTTTAAGCAGGTGATTGGTCATGGTCTCAATGCCGAAGAGTTAGCTAAAAATCCACGGCTAGATGAATTTTTTCTGCAAAACCTCAATCAAGATCTCAAGCTACCCTACGGTGATTCAATCTTTGATGCAGTATTGATAGCCGTATCTGTGCAGTATCTGCAATATCCAGAGGCTATTTTTAGTGAAATTCATCGGATTCTGAAACCCAAGGGTGTTGTCATTGTTAGCTTTTCTAATCGGATGTTTTATCAGAAAGCTATTCAAGCCTGGCGAGATAGCACAGACAGCCAACGGGTACAATTAGTGCAATCCTACATCCATTCTATCATAGGCTTGAGTACACCAGAGGTGATTGTAGATCAAAGCCCTCAATCTGCTCTGCTATCTTGGCTAGGTGTCGGGGGAAGAGACCCCTTTTTTGCTCTGGTTGCCCGCCGAGAAGAAACGCTGCCCCCTTGAGTTAGCTCCGTCTTATACCTATACCCCAAAATCATCACCTAGGGCTACAGATCATCCGTAAACCAAAGGCATTATTTTTATCATCGGGTACATACTTCCCAAATTCAGCAGGTGATTACCGTCAAGAGATAATTTTGAGGTAGTTGCTCAAAGTTAGACTATGTCAACTCCTCAAGAGATATAGCACTACGGATATCCGCAATGCTATATTACTGCAAATACCCCTGCCATTGCAGTGGTTGGAGAAAACGACATTCTTAGATTTAGTGATGGCACTCCTGTACCTAGAAAAGGCACGGTGTATCCGAGATGCTATGAAGGCCAGATGGAGATTATCTCAGTTCGAGAGTTAGAGAATCGTCTCAACGCGGATCCTACTAATGCCTATTGGGAGACTCACTATAATTTCTTCAGTAATCTTTCTCCTCGGTTATCGACTCTTCGGAAATGTCCACTTTTTCGGGGAAAGGTCACTTTAGCTCCTTGTTCATTGACCGCTTTTGTCCAGTGATGCACAGCGGTTCTTGATATACTAAAGACCCTTGCGGCTTCTGATTGGCTCATTCCATTTTCAATGGCATTGATGACTCGATAACGCAAGGCTTCTTGGGCATCGGCAGATAGGTGGCGAGCATCCTTTAGTTTCATCGCATCTTGTTGAAATTCCTACATTACTATGTTAACTATTTGACGCCCTGAGTAGTATGTCCATTGAAATGGACTGGACTCTTTTCCCAGCCCTCTTGAGAGGACTTTGGGTATTAGCCCGGAATTTATTCCAGGGCGGTGCTGTGCGGAACAATTGAGAATGGTGCAAGATCTGAGTTGCCCTAAGCCAATAGTGCTAAAAAGCGGTATTCCCAAAGAAAACGCCACAGAGTATTCAGCTAGCCCAGCAGAAGCTAGGACGTGGGGCATAGAACTTAGGCCAATTCAGAAGTCGTCGGGCTGGGAGGGGGGGATCGGGGAGGGGCTAATAGATTCAATTTCCAGGGCGAGTTGATAGACCTGACGCCGAGAGACCGTATAGGTTTGGGCAATGTGGCGGCTGGCTTGTGAGTGTGACCAGCCTTGAGCCAAGAGTTGTTGCAATTCTCCTCGTAGCTCAGAATGGCTTGGGGGTGGATCTGCAAGGGTCTGACCCGCTACTACCAGGGTGAATTCCCCTTTCGGTTCTTGAGTTTGATAATGAGCGATCGCATCTTGTAGCGATCCACGCCAAAACGTTTCATAGCGTTTGGTGAGTTCTTTGGCGATCGCAATCTGGCGCTCAGAGCCAATACTATCCGCTAAATCCTGTAAAGTCTGTCGTAAGCGATGGGGAGCCTCATATAAAACTATGGTGCGCGGTTCACTTCTCAAGCTCTGGAGTCGTTGCTGGCGGTTCTGGCCTTTGCTAGGTAAAAAGCCTTCAAAGCAAAAGCGATCACAGGGTAATCCCGAGGCAATCAGGGCTGCGATCACAGCATTGGCACCCGGTATCGGTATCACAGGTACCTCAGCATTCACACAAGCTCGCACCAACTCAAACCCCGGATCAGAAATACCAGGCATCCCTGCATCACTGACTAAAGCCAGATTTTGACCTGCCAATAACCGCTCCATCAATTCAGGAGTCCGGCGCTGGGTATTATGTTGGTGATAGCTAATTTGTGGTGTCTTGACCTGAAAATGATGGAGGAGCTTCCCCGTATGGCGGGTATCCTCGGCAGCAATGATATCCACCGTTTGCAAAATCCGCACCGCCCGCGAACTCATATCTTCTAAATTGCCAATCGGCGTCCCTACAATATAGAGGGTTCCGTAGGTGACCTGATGGGATTCAGAAGGCTGCATATCGAATCCATAACCTGAAAAGATTGGGTTTCATCCTTGGTTCAAGATAGTATGACTGAAATTTCACCCCCGTTAAACCATCCCTCTTGTCTTCAATATCGGTCATCTGCCCAACCACCTCTCCATCTCCCTCACTCCCCATATCCCCATCTGCCTAGTAATTGATCAAACATGAGACGCCCTCACCCCCTCAAACCTCGCAACAGTCTCATCCTGTTAACCTTGATTTGTGTCTTGGCCACTGGGTTGATGGTATTGGCAATGGGCAGGCTGAACCCCACTCAGATCAAGATCATGGTTCACCGAGCAGGGGTTTGGGGACCGATCTGTTACATCCTGGCCTATATTGTAGCCACTATCTTGGTTTTGCCTTCCACCGCTTTGAATCTGACGGGGGGTGGATTATTTGGACTTGGCTAGGAACCGTGTGGACCAGTTTTGGCTGCAATTATAGCGGCAGTGGTCGCTTTTTACTTCAGTCGCACCATTGGCAGAGAGCGGGTTGCCAATCGACTCGCTGGAC
>JAAUOQ010000330.1 GCA_012034795.1 Leptolyngbyaceae cyanobacterium CRU_2_3 | reverse complement strand
GTAGTATCTTCGCTGCTGCCTGCGCGCTCCATCGTTACAGAACTTATGTTGCTGGCAAACCATCTGGTGGCATCGCATTTGTTGGCATTGCAAGTGCCCGCGATCTACCGCGTTCACCGCACCCCTGATCCTAGCGACGTGCAAGAGTTGCTGAAGCTGGTCAGCAATATGGGGATTGACTCCCATATGGAGCAAGAGGATGCGGTTCATCCTCGTGACTACCAGCGTTTGGTTGAGCGCTTTGCCGAATCCAAAACCGAGAAAGTGCTCACGTATCTACTGTTGTCTACGTTCAAGCCAGCAGTCTACAGCATCACGCCTGGCACTCATTTTGGGCTGGCATTGGATCAAGCCTATACGCACTTCACCTCACCGCTGCGCCGTTATCCTGATTTAATAGTGCATCGCGTGCTACATGCCATCTTTGAGGTAGGACGCGATCGCCGCACCACCCGCTCTAAGGAAAGTGTTGATCTGCGCCATAGCTCTTGCCACGGACAAATTAACTGGAACGTCTTGCCTACTGATGTCCATGCTGAATTAGAAGAGAACATTGCTGGGATTGTAGTGCATCTCACAGAGCAGGAGAAGCTGGCGCAAGAAGCTGAATCGGATCTGGAAGGCTTGAAGAAGGCTGAGTTTATGCAGCAGCATACCGGCAAAATCTTCCACGGTTTGATTACGGGCGTTCAGTCCTATGGCTTCTTTGTAGAAATTGAAGAGCTATTGGTAGAAGGACTGGTTCATGTCAGTTCGCTCAAAGATGACTGGTATGAGTATCGATCGCGCCAGCAAAAGCTGGTGGGACGCAAAAATCGCAGGCAATATAAGCTGGGCGATCGGGTTGAAGTGCAGGTCAAGAGCGTTGATTACTATCGCCAACAAATTGATTTGGTGGCAGTCGGCGGCGGTAGCGAAGCCTCGGAAGACGACGAAGCGGATGATCAAATGGGGGATGAAGAAATACAAGACCTGAATGAGCAAGAGACAGAGACGTATGATTAAGAAAGGTAAAGAAGAGTTTGGGCTTTCAGCATGGTTCAAACCCTTCCCCCTTTCAAACCCTTCTCCTCCGTCAAATCTGTGAATCCTGCTCCTTCTCGTCTTCCTCTTGTCCTGGGCATTACAGGTGCGTCAGGCTTAATTTATGCGGTGCGTGCCCTCAAGTTCCTCCTGGAAGCTGATTATGCGATCGAGCTAGTGGCTTCTAAATCAACCTACGTAGTTTGGCAAGCTGAAGAGCAGATTCGGATGCCAGTTGAAGGAATTCAGCAAGAACAATTTTGGCGACAGCAGGCAGGCGTAGAGCTAGGTGGGAAACTGCGCTGTCATCCCTGGGGCGATGTCGGCGCAAATATTGCTAGCGGGTCATTTCAAACCATTGGCATGGTAATTATGCCTTGCAGCATGAGTACGGTGGGCAAGCTGGCTGCTGGGCTGAGCGGTGATTTGTTAGAGCGAGCCGCCGACGTTCAGCTTAAAGAAGGACGTAAACTAGTAATTGTGCCTCGCGAAACGCCCTTTAGCCTGATTCACCTGCGTAACCTGACCACACTTGCCGAAGCGGGAGCTAGAATAGTCCCTGCTATTCCTGCCTGGTATCATCATCCTCGGACAATTGAGGATTTAGTGGATTTCGTTGTAGCCCGCGTCCTCGATCAGCTCGGCATAGATTGCGTACCCTTGCGACGATGGGAAGGACATTTGGGAAAGGACGAAGCATGAAGCATGAAGCAGATGCCTCGCAGATTGCCTCACCTATCGCTTTAAACCGGAGACTTAGTCATGTTAGCCGTTCGCATTATTCTGATATTCCTGGTGCTGGGTGGCTTGGCACTGTTCACGCTACAAAACATGTCGCCGGCTCTGCCACTGGTCGTGTTAGGAGGGAAAACGCTGGCATTACCCTTGGCAGTCTGGATTGGGGGGCGATCGCTGCCGGTGCTTTCACAACCCTGCTGATTTCCGGGCTGTCTAGCCTGGGGCGTCCCATTCGCCGTCGGGCAACTGCCCAACGCCCAGCAACCAGTCGGTTTGGTGCGGGTTCGTTTCGGATGCCTGGAGGCTCATCTGCTCGTCCATCCCATGCTGCTACTGCTTCTTCTACTGGCAAAGGCACAACTCGCATCCAAGATGATTGGGAAACGGGTGGACAAACCCAGGACGAGTGGGACAACTGGGAAGAGGATCAGGAACCTGCTCGCAATTTCGCTAACAATTCTGCTAATAATTCTGCCTACAATTCTGTCCGCAGTCCACAGCCCGAAATCCGCGATCGCATGGACGAAGACTGGGCTAATTGGGAGAACTACGAAGAATCTCGCTATGAAGAATCTCGGAGTAGCGATCGCCGCTCTCAAGACCTTGATCCAGCAGAAATCCAGATGCCTCGCCGCACTGATTTTGAGGCCAAGCAGGAGCCGGCCGCACGCTACCAAACTGGCTCAATTTATTCTTATCGCTACAATAAGTCAGCCTCTTCCGAGCCAGAGTACCACCAACCTGAAGAAATTGATGATTCTGACCTAGATGATTCTGACCTAGATGACGCCCCACCCCGCAGACCCGGAGGCGTCTACGATGCAGATTATCGGGTAATTACGCCGCCCTACCGACCCGACCCAGAAGACGTGGTTCCTGATGCTTCCTCTGGAGACGACTGGGGGCTGGAAGAAGACTTGTCCGATCAGGACTTTAATCGAGATGATCGAAACAGCACAAATGAACGCGATCGCAGACTATGAACACTACTAGCTTTCTGATCTGGGCAATTTTTATTGGGACGATCGCCATCTTTGCCGTGATCAGTATGTCTCAAGCCTATGTTGGCTCCGGCAGTTTAGCGCTGGTCTTTGCAGAACCCATTGCCTCTCCAGATGCGCTGCCTGCACCTGCGCTTAACCCAGAGTCCGCTCACCGATTTCAGCAGGGTTACGACCTGTTTTGCGACCAGAAATATAGCCAAGCTGCCGATCGGTTTGCTGCTGCCACTCAGCTAGATCCTAACTTTGCCGCAGCCTACCATAATCGAGGACGAGCGATCGCTAACCTTCGCAAAGACAATGAAGCCGCCAGCGCCCTCGTCAAAGCAGGTGAACTCTATCTTCAGCAAGACAATAGTGTAGGCTATGAGCAAGTCAAGCAAGATTTGCAAACGCTCAAACACCAGCGAATAGAGGAGCAAACAGCGAAGGAGAAAGGGCGATCGCTGCTCAATCCCCCAACCTGATGAACCAGTGTAATTTGAGATCGGCGAGTTTAGGGCTTTTCTAGGGTTTGCAACCAAGCATCTGTGGACTGAGCGATCGCAACTCCACAATCGTCAAATGCTCGGCTTCGGGCTGCTGAAACAAAACCGGATACTCTCGCCGCTTCTTGCCATAGGTTTTAAGCATCCACACAATCATCGAATCTTTGCTAAAAGCAGTGCGTAAACTCTCCCGGTTGCCGTTCCAGAGTTCTTGCCGGATCAATCCGCGCCAAAGGGTTCGCCGGACAATGCGGCTGAAGACCAACCAGAAGGATAGTTGAGCCATACGATCGTATCGGCTCGGCCCCAAACAATATCCCGTACCCGCCTATAGTTACCGTCTATTACCCAGCGATCGCCCACCAATGCCTGATCGAGTCGTTCTCGAAACACGTCCGTTGAGATACTCGTCCAGTTCGCATCCCAATGCAAAGCATCCATCTCAATATGGCGAATCTGAAGCTGTGCAGCAATTTGTTTGGCTAGAGTCGTTTTGCCGGAACCACTCGTGCCAATCACATGAAAGCGTTGACCAGAACCCATAGGATATCCTCGTTGCTACTCAGCTTAGATGGCTTCACCTAAACGGGGTGAGTCTCCAGACAAAAGCGCTGACATAGTGTGACGGGAGAGTCTGCTCTGCCATGCATCGGGCAACCTGCTGTGGCACAATCCATACATCTAGCGCGAGCGGGTAAGGTAATTTCGTGGGTCGCATAAATGCTAATCCCTTGGCTAATAAAACCTTGAACTTCTAGATCCGAGATCTGTTCGCAGATCAACAGGGCCTGAGCCATGCCAAATTGCTGTCGGGCATAATTGATCTTCTCCAGGGTTTTGCGGAAGTTTTTTGGCTCTGTGCCAATTTCCACCAACACACGGTTAGATTGGCTCTGGAAGCAAGGCGGTTTGTCTTGGGCAAAAAAGTCTTTGTACTGAATTGTGAAGGTGCCGTTGATGTAGCGTCGGGTCCTAATCGATCGCAGAAAGGGGACTGTAAAGCCGCCTTCGGTATTCCGCATGAACCACCAGGACTTGTACCAGGCATCCTGCGGTAAATGCAAAATCGCATCAACCTGCTGTGGTGAAAATCCTGACTGGGCTAGGAGAGCGATCGCCTGAGCTAAACTCAGCGACTGGCCCAAGGTCGATATTTCTGCTTCACAGCGGGTTAAATCTAGATAGCCGCGTGAGTTGGCATGGCGCTGGGCATACTCCAGCACACCTTGTTCGGCGTCTTCCTGAGACTCTGCTATGACGCAGTAAATCGACTCGAACTGAATGATACCGTCGATCGCCCGCCGGGATTCTACCGGAACACCAATCTTGGTGCTGATGCTGCCAATCTGATGCGGTGGGGCAATCGGCGGTGTGCAGTCGGTCAATAGCGATTTCAGCAAAAGCGGATCAGCGATCGCTAAAGCAATCTGAACGCGATCGTGCAAAGGCATAGCGTCTGATGGATCGTGGATTGGGTGAGCTAGCATGGACCTCTCCCCGTTCAAGCGTTATTTGAATATTGTGATCCTTCTATTCCAACCCCAGAGAATTCCTATACTTCTCTTAATGCAACGCCATTGATTGAGTTGTCTTTGGTCGTCAAGCGCACTAAAACTAGCAGCTTTTTTACAGATCGCTTAACATTCTCGCTTAACATTCTGTAGTCAAGCTATAGTCCAGTCGTTGCTGGTTCTGTCTCTGCTCTATCTTGTACTCTCAATTTTCCTGCATTTCTGATTATTCATCCTGCCCACACTAGACGGTAAGATGGAAAGGCTCAGCCCAAGCGCAACGATTTTTAACCATTTCTGCTGAAAAGTTTTATGGAACTGTCCTTAATCCTGACACTGGCAACCTATGCTGCTGTGGGTGGTGCCTATCTCCTGGTTCTGCCTGCTCTGACTTTTCTCTATCTCAAACAGCGTTGGTACACTGCTGGCTCAATCGAGCGAGTAGTCATGTATTTCGCTGTGTTTTTCTTCTTTCCAGGAAGC
>JAAUOQ010000329.1 GCA_012034795.1 Leptolyngbyaceae cyanobacterium CRU_2_3 | reverse complement strand
GTATTGTAAGGCACTTTGTTGGGGTGGTCTTCATGCTTCTCTCCTGTCAAGGAAAAGACACCCCAGACCTTATTCTTGATACAAGCTTGAGCAAAAATATCGGTTTCCGCACCGGGAATAGTTGCCGCTGTGTCCATCATCTCTTTGGCATCGTACATAATGCCATGTGTGGAATATTCCGGGAAAATCACAAGATCCATTCCCGGTAATCCTAGTTTCATACCATCGATCATTGAGGAAATCTTTTTACAATTCTCGATGACTTCTTCTTTAGTGTGCAGACGCGGCATCTTATAGTTAACAACCGCAACTCCAACTGCGTCTTCGCTTGAAGAAATATCGCCGTGATAAGACATTATTGACCTCCAATCAACTTTCTATGCTGGGGAATCGGTTCAAGACTATAGCAGTCCTAAATGATTTGTGAGAAGGCGATGGAGGGGGCGTTGCCCTCTCCTTGGGGACAAAGTCCCCCAACCCCTTCTTGGTTTTCTCATGACTGATTTGGGATTGCTATAGAATATCTTTCACAACTGCTTCAATGGTGTGGCGTTGCTCAGCATCATAGCCCCAGCGATCGAGAAATTCCTGATATTCTCCGGTTCCAGTAGCAGCGCTCGCTTGAAGCTGTTGAGCGATTTCAGCCACTTCGGGGAGTTGGATTTTTTGAATCAGGTGAGCCGATCGTTGCCGCACCCGGTCTGAGCCTTGGGCCATCGGCTCATTTTGGTGGCGACGATGGGTAATGGCCATAGCTGAAGACATGACCAAATTCTTGACCAGCAGTTCTGCGACAATTGTAGGAGAAGACTGAAGGGCGCTAACGACTGCCTCAGAGGGCTGATCAGCCAGCGATCGCTCGTCTGTGAGATAGGTAACAAAAAACCCTCGCCCCCCGTTTTTGCTTTGCACCAGAGCAGCGATCGCCGCTTGAATTTCGGCTTCTGACAAGTTGCCTTGTTCCAGTTCTGTCAATAGCGCTTGCGTCAGGGCGATCGCTTGCTCAAACGTCACCGCATCGGGAACGACTAAGGCAGGGTTTATCATAAGACTCAAAACGCCATCGCACGAGAGAGTTTCTAGGAGACTAGTGTACCAATTGTCAGGCAGAAGAGGGCGAGAATAGAACACTATAGAGATTTATGGAGATTTATGGAGTGGTGCCTTTTGAAGCTCCCCAAAACTTGGATACGCCTGTACCATAGAGAACATGGCAATTATTTCCTCTAAGCAACCTTTAGAACCAGAAGATCGGCCAGATCCAGCAGATCGGCAGAGTCGGGGGGGGACGGGCGATCGCAACGTTCGTAAGTTGCCGCTGTCTCAGTCCAAGAGTGAGCACTCAGAGATTAATCACTCAGAAATTAATCTCTCAGAATTAATCTCTCAGAGACAGACCTGCTGCAACCCACGGCCAGCCCGGACGAAGTGGGCAAGCCCGAAGAAAGTGTCCGACCGAAGCGGCTGTCTGACTATATCGGTCAAAAAGACTTAAAGGAAGTCCTAGAAATTGGCATCAAAGCAGCGCAAAAGCGCAAAGAGATTTTAGATCACCTGTTGCTCTATGGGCCACCAGGATTAGGCAAAACCACGATGGCGCTGATTTTAGCTGAAGAGATGGGCGTTAGCTGTAAAATTACTACGGCTCCGGCCCTAGAACGTCCGAGAGATATTGCAGGATTGTTGATTGGCTTGCAGCCTGGCGATGTGCTGTTTATTGACGAGATTCATCGCCTGCCGAAGGTTACCGAAGAAATTCTGTATCCAGCCATGGAGGATTTTCGGCTAGATATTACCATTGGCAAAGGGCAAAGCGCTAAAACGCGCAGTCTGCCCTTGCAGCGCTTTACGTTGGTCGGCGCGACCACTAAAGTGGGGGCTTTAAGTTCGCCTTTGCGCGATCGCTTTGGCTTAGTCCAGCGGCTGCGGTTTTACGAACTCGACGAGCTAACCCCGATTGTTTTACGAACTGCTGCCATTTTTTCAACGCCGATCACCGAAGACGGAGCCGCCGAAATTGCTCGACGGGCCAGAGGCACACCCCGCATCGCCAATCGGCTGTTGCGCCGGGTGCGGGACTATGTGGAAGTCAAAGCTGGCGGTGCAGTAATTACGGGGGGCGATCGCGGCGGAAGCTCTAGAGCGCTTTAGTGTTGATCCTTGTGGCCTAGACTGGACGGATCGACGGATGCTGACTGTAATGATTGAGAGTTTCAACGGTCGCCCAGTAGGGTTAGATACGCTGGCAGCCGTGACAGGCGAAGATCCACAGACCATCGAAGAAGTGTATGAACCCTATTTGATGCAAATTGGCTACCTGCAACGCACCCCTAGAGGAAGAATTGCCACCCCTGCGGCTTGGAAACATTTGGGATATCAACCGCCCGATAGTCAGCTTGTGTTGTTGTCATAATTCATATAGCCATATTCATATAGCCATATAGCCATCCCAAATGAGTGCATATGCAGGGAAATCTCAGTCCTTCTGCTATTGGCAAAGAAGAGCCGTTAGAAGGCATCATTCAGACCTTAAAAGCTATCTTGCCAGAGTTACGCGATCGCTATGGGGTGATTTCGCTGGGTGTGTTTGGCTCCTATGTGCGCGGCGAACAAACCCCTCACAGTGACCTCGACTTGCTAGTTGAGTTTGACCCAGCAGTTCGGTTTGGGTTGTTGACCTATTGCGAACTGGAAAACGTTCTCAGCGATCGATTGGCAATCAAAGTCGATTTAGTTATGAAAGAAGCACTGAAACCGCGAATTGGCGAACGGATTCTTCAAGAGGTCGTTTACCTATGACCCAACGCCGCCCTGAAGACTTTCTTCAAGACATGGTGAACTATGCCGAAGATGCTAGAAACTTTGTGGCTGATATGGATTTTGCCAGCTTTGAGCAAGACAAGCGCACCAGCTATGCCGTCGTTCGAGCCGTTGAAGTAATTGGTGAAGCCGCTAAAAACATTCCTCAATCCCTAAAAGATCAGCATCCCCATATTCCCTGGAGAAGCATTGCTGGAATGCGCGATAAAGTGATTCATCAATACTTTGGGGTCAATCTTCAGGTGCTTTGGGACACCGTTCAACAAGATATTCCGCCTTTAAAAGCGGCGATCGCACAAGTTCTTGCAGAACTCACCTGGTCTCCCTAGGCGGCTTGTGAGCGCCATTCGGTACAATGAAGGCGAAGTGCTTAGGTTTGTTGCATGGCTGCCAGCCCAGATTTTTGGAAAAAGCTTTACACCGCCTTCGATCCGTTTCGCCCCTTGCCTGCCAACGATCCGGCTTGGGTGGATTGTGCATCGGTGCGGGGTGAGGAAGATATTTTGCAGGGGCTGGGGTTGGAAATTGCCCGATCGCAAGAAGTCACCTGTCAACTCTATGCCGGACATCGGGGCGCGGGCAAATCCACTGAATTACTGCGACTCCAGGATGACCTGCAACGCCAGGGCTTTCGGGTGGTCTATTTTGCCGCCGATGATGGAGATTTGGAACCAGAGAATACCGAATACAGCGATATTTTGCTAGCCTGCGCCCGGCAGTTGATTAGCAAACTGCGATCGCAGCCCGGTCAAGACAACCAATTTCGCGAGTGGGTGAATCGGCTGCTGCGCGATCTACGCGATTTGGGGGTGACGGAGCTATCGCTGGATGAGTTGAGTTATGAAACCCCCGAAACGCCGCTGGGCAAAGTCTCGACCACCATCAAAACCAATGTTAGTAAACAACAAGTGATTCGCCGCCAAGTGGAACAACAGGCAGAATCATTGATTGATATTTTGAATGAATTTATTGGCAGTGCCTTGGGCGATCGCAAATCCCAAGAATTAGTCCTGATTGTGGATAATCTCGATCGGATTATCGAACGCCGCGAGAGCGAAAATCAGCCAAGCAATTATGAACAAATTTTTGTCAATCACAGCGATCAGTTGCGGGCGTTTAACTGTCATGTGATTTATACCGTGCCAATTTCTCTGGCGTATTCGGTGCATTTAACCGCGATGGAAGAGCGCTATAAACCCGTGGAAGTGCTACCGATGATTATGGTGAAAACACCAGAGGGAGAGATGATTGAAACCGGCATGGACAAGCTAAAGGAACTGATTCGCCAACGGTTGCGGTTTGCCCAGTCGGGGGTGGCATTGGAAGATGCGTTTGAAACCCCTGAAGCGTTGGATAAACTGTGTGAAATGAGTGGCGGGCATGTCCGTAACTTGATGAATTTAATGAAAGCGGCATTGCAGAATACACGCGAGTTGCCCATTTCAACGCGATCGGTACAGCGGGCAATCTCAGAATTACGGGATACCTACCGGAAGGTGATTGATGGACACGAATGGGAAGCATTGGTGCGGGTGGCGCAAGATAAACTGATTACCGAGAATGATGATCTGTTTCGTGGTTTGCTGTTTCGTCGCTGCATTTTAGAATATCGCTACATTGATGCAGAAGGCGAGGTGCAGGTTTGGCATGATGTGCATCCGCTAGTGCGAGGGCTGGATGGGTTTAAGCGGGCGTTAGAGCGGTATGGGCGCGGAGCCAATCGGAATGAATGAAAATGAATGAGCAGGAGGCAGCCAGGGAAATCGATTGGGATGAGGATGTCGTGGTTGATGCGGCAGAGTCCTATCAGTCGCTGGTGCGATCGCTCCAACGCACGGAGGGATTTAGCCTATTTTTTGTCCGCTGTGTTCCGGGCGATCAGGCAGAGTTGGTACAGCGGCTCCAGGCAGATTTGCCCACGTTGCACATGCAGCGGTTGGAGCTACAAGCAGAATTGGCAGATGGCAACTTGTACCAACGGGTGGCAACCTTGCCCGATTTTACCCAAATCAACGTGCTGTTTATTTCTGGACTAGAAAAGTCCTTAGACCCCTATGTCCAGCCAGGATATGGCGGTCAGGGCGACTACTACAGGCGCAACACTGTGCCGCGTGTGCTGGGGCATCTAAATTTGCAGCGAGAGCGGTTCCGGGATGATTTTCCGTTTTGTTTTGTCTTCTTCCTATCTGCCTTCGGGATTAAATACATTGCCCGGCGGGCACCCGATTTTTTCGACTGGCGATCGGGCATCTTTGAGTTTATCCCCGATGCCGAAACCGTCGGCAAACTGACGCAAGAACTCTATGGAAGTTATCAGGAATATCTCACCTGGAGCCACCCGCAACGCCTGGATCGCATCCGCGAAATTCAAGGCATTTTAGAAGAAGATCAGCAAACTCCAGAGCAGCAAGCCAAATTTGTGGTTTGAAAAAGGCAATATCCT
>JAAUOQ010000328.1 GCA_012034795.1 Leptolyngbyaceae cyanobacterium CRU_2_3 | reverse complement strand
CTACTTCCAGAAAAAAGCACGAAGGCTACGGCGAACTGTTTAAGCGTCTAGCCCAAACCTCCCACCAGAGTTGCCTGGTGCTGACCAGCCGCGAAAATCCTCGCGATCTGACTGCCCTAGAAGGGGAAACGCTACCTGTACGCTCACTACGCCTTCGAGGTTTGACTGGCAATGATTCTCGATCCATCCTCAGCGCTAAAGGAGCTTTCATCGGCACAGAGGCAGATTGGCAAACCTTGAGCGATCGCTATGCGGGAAATCCTCTAGCTCTAAAGATTGTGGCCAGCACCATTCAAGAGCTATTTGAGAGCAACCTGACAGAGTTTTTGACACAGGGTGCCATTGTCTTCGACGATATCCGTAACCTTTTAGGACAGCAGTTTGATCGCCTCTCTCACCTGGAAAAAGACATGATGTATTGGCTGGCGATCGCCCGCGAGCCCATTACCTTTGCCGACCTCCAGGATGACCTAATTACTAATGCGCCTAAATCCAAGCTGATTGAAGCAATCAGTTCGCTAATCCGACGATCGCTGATTGAGAAAGCTGCCAACCACTACACCCAACAGCCCGTCGTCATGGAGTACACCACCGATCGACTGATTGCCGTTGTTGGCGAGGAACTGAGCGATCCACGATGGGCACCGGAAGCAGAGGCACAGATAGAAGCACAGGCACAGCCTGCTGATCAGCCACTGCTGACCCTTTTCCATACCCATGCTCTGCTGAAAGCGCCAGTTAAAGACTATATTCGCGATCGCCAAAGCCGCGTCATTTTAGAGCCACTGATCGAAAAACTGGTGACATTGCTCAAGTCAAAGCCGGGGGTTGTCCACCGGCTCAATCAAATTTTGGCATATCTACAGGCAGAGTTGGTCAACTCACCCGGCTATGCCGGTGGTAATTTACTGAATTTGTTCCGGCAACTGGTAACTGACCTCACCGGATACGACTTTTCGGGACTCGTGATCTGGCATGCTTATCTGCAAGATGTGGCACTCCGTCGGGTAGACTTCACCGAAGCTGATTTAACCAAATCAGTCTTTTCCCAAACCTTGGCGTCATTTTGTCGGTGGCGTTTAGTCCTGACGGTCAGCTCGTGGCTGGCAGCGATGGAGACGGAGTGATTCGCATCTGGCAAGCCCGAAACGGCAAGCAAATCTTGTCCTGTTGCGAGCATATCTCTTGGGTGAAGTCGATCGCTTTTGCCCCTATCAATGCTAACCAGTCTGATAGCCAAACGCTGGCCAGTAGCGGTGAAGACCGAATCATCCGCCTTTGGGATGTTAGCACTGGGCAATGCTACCAGGACTTTCGAGGTCATACTAAGTGGGTTTGGGCGATCGCCTTTAGCCCTGATGCTCAATTGTTGGCTAGCGCCAGCGAAGATGAAACCGTCAGGCTTTGGGATGTGGAAACGGGCGACTGTCGCCAGATCCTGGAAGGGCATACGGGCGGCGTTTGTGCGATCGCCATTAGCCCGGATGGGCAAACGATTGCTAGTGGTGGCGATGACCATGTCCTTCGGCTTTGGGATGCAGAGACAGGAGACTGTCTAAAAATTCTGGAAGGACACAGCAACCGCATTCGCTCGATCGCCTTCAGTGCCGATGGACAGCGGATTGCTAGCGGTGGTGATGATGCTCAGTCCAAAATCTGGGATGCTCAATCTGGCGACTGTCTGCAAACGTTGGATTGCGATCGCCGCATCTGGTCTTTAGCTTTCCTGCCGCGTTCTCATACCCTGGCTACAGGCGGTGATGATCAGGTGATCAAACTCTGGGATATTCAGACCGGTTACTGCCTGAAAACGTTTCAAGGGCACGGCAGCAAAGTTTGGTCAATCGCCTTTAGCCCCGATGGACAAACGATTGCCAGCGGCAGTGACGACCAAACCCTGAAGCTCTGGGAAATGGATACGGTGCGTTGTGTTCGCACCTTTCGCGGGCAGAACAACTGGATCTGGTCAGCCGTTTTTAGCCCTGAAGGTTCCCAGTTGGCCAGCGCCAGCGAAGATGGCCGGGTGAGGCTGTGGGATGCGGCGACTGGAAGCTGTAGCCAGACTCTAGAAGGACATCAAGGACGGGTTTGGACTGTGGCATTTAGCCCCCAAGGACAGTTGCTGGCCAGTGGCGGCGACGACCAGACCATTCGGCTCTGGCATTTGCCCACCGGACGGAGTTTGAAAACTTTGCGAGAGCGATCGGGACAGATCCGCCAGGTGACGTTTAGCGCCAATGGTCGGTTGCTAGCCACCAACAATGGGGATAACACGGTGAAGCTTTGGGACGTCAGCCAGCTTTATCAATCGCTGGATGCTGCTACCCATCGGCATTCGGCCCCACCGTCTGTAGCCCGTCTACAAACGCTCAAAGGACATATCGGACGAGTCTATGCGATCGCCTTTTTACCAGGTAGCGATCGCTTGATCACAGGTAGTGAAGATCAGACCGTGCGCCTGTGGGATGTGCTGACCGGCGAGTGTCTGCGGATTTTTGAAGGACACAGTCGCTATGTTTTCTCGGTTGCGGCCTGTCCAGTCTCAGGCGCGCCAGTCTCAGGTAATCCGTCCCTAATCGCCAGCGGCAGCGACGACCAAACCATTCGCCTCTGGAACACAGACACAGGCGAATGCCTCAAGGTCTTAGAAGGACAGCGGGGCTGGATTCAAACCATTAGCTTTAGCCCAGACGGTACGCTACTCGCCAGTGGCAGCACCGATGAAACTGTAAAGCTCTGGGATGTGGCCACAGGAGATTGCTTGCGCACCCTGGAAGGACATAAGGAAGTGCGATCTGTGTCCTTTTCGCCGGACGGACTATGCCTTGCCACGGGCAGTGAAGATGAGACGATCAAACTTTGGGCAGTGCAGACGGGAGCTTGCCTCAATACTCTCAGAGCCGATCGCCCCTACGAAGGGATGAACATCACGGGAGTGAAGGGATTAACCGAAGCCCAACGTGCTGCTCTGTTCGCCTTGGGCGCACAGGATTTTGACCTGTTGTAAAGCCCAGCTCTATGGCAAGTCTAAGAACCGCGCCGAGTCAGTCCGATACAGGCTCCTGCTGCAATCAACATGACAATGCCCAGTCCGATCGCGATCGCTGGCGACAAAACTCCTGGTTTACCCAAACCTCCCTGAAGCAAACTGCTTGCCGTTGCCGCACCTGCAAAAAATATGCCAACACCCAAGCCAGTATGAGCAGGCGATACCTGTTCTAAGGCAAAGGGCACAGTGCCATTGATGATCAAACTAAACCCAATTCCTAGTCCCACAGCGATTAGTAAGGCGATCGGCACATTGTGGCTCAAGGGCATTAGTGCCATCCCTACAGCCGCCACTCCGACTCCCGCTAACATGGTGCGGCTGTTGCCTTGGCGCACTGCAAATTTGCCAATCGGGAGGGCAGCAATTGCCAGCGCAATGAACACCAATCCCACGAAAGTTGGGGGATGGATACCTGGAATTTGAGCTTTGAGAATTTTTGGAAAAGTCTCGATCGCCAACCGAAAGGCCAGCGTTGACGCTAGCCCTAACCCAAATATTTTTCCTAAACCGATCAGAGAAACCGGCTGGACTAGTTCCAAATGCTCCGCAGAGTCAGAAGCAGTTAGGGTGATGGGGTTCAACCATCGTAGCCACATGGCGCTCAGCAAAATCAATAGGGCGGATAACGTAAACGAAATCGGTGGGCCCAAACTCAAAACAAATTGACTACCCAGGGGCATCGCGGCTCCTGCCAAGCCAACAGCAAAGGTCAGAAGACTGGCGGCTTGGGGAAGACGCACCGTTGGAGCATAGCGTTTTAGCAGTGCTAGGGCTGGGCTACGAAAGCAACTCATAGCGACTGACCAAGCTAGCAACAAACCCACGAATACCGACTGAATCACTGAATTTAGTACTGAATTTAGTTCAGTAAAGATTGCCAACATGGGGATGACGACAAACAGCAGCGCTGCCGCCGCCGCACCAAAGGCAATGACGGGAAACCGGGTGCCTCGACGCTGGTTGGTGCGATCAGAAAATCCCCCCGCTAGAGGCTCAATGGCGATCGTCAGTAGAGCTTCTATCAGCAGCAACAGCGGAGCTGCTTGCTCAGAAAAGCCAAACTGAAGCATCTGTGCAGGCAAATGCACTCGATACACCATCCAACCAAACGTAAACATACCGTATACCAAGGCTAAGGCGCAGACGGGCAACCAGAGCGTTGGTCGCTGAGACGAGTAGACTCCAACCTGATTAAGAGTTCTCATGACTTTTGCAGTGGTAATGACGTTAACTGAACCCAATTGAAGGAAGAACAACCTATATCGTTATCGTTGATCGAAGATGTATCGTTGATGCATCTTCGACGCATGGAATAGGGTTGAACCATAAGTTCTAAGCTAATGACCTGCTCTCTCAATAATGACCTGCCTCTAGACTAGCAAATTCAAGAACAAGCTTTTGGAAATTGAATTTTCATTCAATTAATTTGTAGTGCGATCGCTGCTTTCAACTCCCAATATATAAAGATCCAATTTAAGCTGATAAACTCAATTTAAAATTTAAAATTTATCATTTTTCAAAGGTCTAAACAGTCTTGTTTTTAAGCAATACCATCCAGAATTCAAAGTGTCTGGAGAGTGATTCCATGCCTGATATCATGGCATTTCTCAGAGGTTACGCCAATCTATGAACTTAAAGATATGACTTAATCTGACTTAATCTGACTTTCTACTTTCCATGCCTCCAAATCTTTTATTTCTTAGCTGACTTTCTCAGACTGACTCGCTTCGAGAAACCGATTAAATTGATGACATCGAGCAAATCAACTGCACTCATTGATAGCGTTGACAGCCCAATCTTGTTATTCACACTTCATCACAATCAGGAGCTACCTATCATGGCTAAGAAGAAAACTACAATTAAAAAAGGCACGAACCGTAACGACATCATCAATGGTGGTAATCAGGATGGTAGATTGTTCGGTTTCGGTGGCAACGACTTGCTCAACGCCCTAGGCGGCGATGATTTTCTGTTTGGTGGTGCAGGCGATGACACCCTCAATGGCGATGAAGGCAATGACCGACTATTTGGCGGCTCTGGCGATGATAGCTTAGATGGCGGTCTTGGCAATGACCGACTAGACGGCGGCAGTGGCAATGATGCCCTAGAAGGTGGTAAGGGCAACGACGTCATGATAGGCGGTAGTGGCGACGACATCCTGAAATGGGACGATGGGGATGGCAGTGACCTGATGAGCGGCGGTAAAGGCTTCGATACGAT
>JAAUOQ010000327.1 GCA_012034795.1 Leptolyngbyaceae cyanobacterium CRU_2_3 | reverse complement strand
GGACAGAAAAGCCAGGATTTTTGGGTTTTGGGGCGTGCGACGCCGCGCCCCAAAACCCCATTGCGACCTACTGAATCTGATAATGCCCAAGCTGGGGATCGATCGTTGCTCGATCTCAGCTATTAGTAGGCAACTACACTGGCTTAATGTTAACTAGACCCATAAACTACGGGGTTTAGCTATTCTGATTGAGAACTAGCGCGTGCTGGGTGTGAACGTCATCTCCTTCACATCTCCAGAACGCCCCATTCGCTTGGCTGTGCCTGAGTTGGCCATCACGGAGACGGCTCCAGCATCACCCGCAACTAGCGTGATTTCTCTTTGAGCTGACCAATTGCGTTGGGTTCCCTTGTTCAACGTTCCTTCAAACTTAACTGCGCCGTCTACTACCACTTGTAACCAAGATCTATCCGTTAACTGCACAGCGATCGAAACCGGCGCATTACTTGCAACTGGGGATGCTTGCGTATTGAGTTGAGAACTCAGGGAGGGAGTCTTAGAAGGTGACGCAGCAGATTGGGAATCAGTTTGGGCAGAACCCGGCGCTGAAGTGGTCGAAACAGGTGGCACAGCAGGCGACAAAGGCTGAGATTTAGGGACAGGCGATCGAGTGCCGGAAATATTTGATGGTTCAGGATTAGGCTTTAGGAGCATATAGGCTAAGCTACTGAGCACCAAAATACCAACTGCCGCATAAAGAGCATAAGCTCCTTTGGAGCGAAGCACCGATTGGGACGTGCTAACAAATTCCCGTGGCGATCGCATGGAATACTTCGATTCTTCTAGAGGCTGGATCGGCGTGGCTACGATATACCGTCGAAACAGCATCCCTCGCTCTCAATTCGTGTCCTTCTAAGGGCGATGGAACCGGAAATGTACGAGAAAGCCCCGTGCCATCTAAACCTAAGACATCGGCATACCGACGAATGAACCCTTGGACAAACACAGGCTCTGGCAAGACTTGCTCTTGCCCCAGTTCGATTGCCCGCAGCAGAGGCAGGCGAATGCAAGTCTTAGTAGCAATCTCCTCTAGGGATTTAGCTTGTTCTTGCCGAACTTGGCGGAGATATGCTCCGATTTCCTTCAGTTGATCCAACTGAGCCGAGTCCAATTTTTCCACCCTTAATTCCCCAAACAGCCTGTACAACTTAATCTAAAGCTTTAAGCATGATTTTAAATGAAAAGGAGGGTTAATCTTTCCTTCTCTTCCGAAATCCACCAGGAATTTCAAACGCCCCAGATCCCTCTAGATTCATCATAGAATTGATCACAGTGGCAGAATACCCGCTTTCTTTATCAATCCGGAGACTCCCTCTGATAGGATCAAAGTGACGCAACTTAACTTATTGCAAGACTCTCTTCGCGCTGGATTGCAATGACAGAGTTCGCGTTTACTACTTAACTTCCGCGCTTAGGAATGAGGTTGCATGTCCCTATTTGACTGGTTTGCCAATCGCCGGAAAGCAGGTCCCGTTAGCCAAGAAAAACACGAGCGAGAGATCGCTGATGGTTTGTGGAGCAAATGTCCGTCCTGTGGTGTAATGACCTACGCTAAAGATTTGCGAGCCAATCAGATGGTCTGCTTGGACTGTGGCCATCATATCCGAGTGTACAGTGACGAACGCATTCGGCAACTCATTGATCCAGGCACCTGGAAGCCTTTAGATGTGGAAATTTATCCAACAGACCCACTAGGCTTTCGCGATCGCAAAGCTTATCGTGATCGCCTGCGAGAAACCCAAGATAAAACAGGCTTGATAGATGCTGTCCAAACTGGTTTAGGGCAAATAGATGGACTTTCCGTGGGGTTGGGTGCCATGGACTTTCGGTTCATGGGCGGCAGCATGGGTTCAGTGGTGGGCGAAAAACTGACCCGCATGATTGAAGCTGCAACTGAAAGACGCTCGGCCGTTGTGATTATTTGCACATCGGGGGGAGCCAGAATGCAGGAAGGGATGTTGAGTCTAATGCAGATGGCCAAGATTTCTGCTGCTTTGGAACGCCATCGCCAAGCTAGCCTACTATATGTTCCTGTCCTAACTCATCCAACAACAGGGGGAGTAACTGCTAGCTTTGCGATGTTAGGTGACATCATTTTGGCAGAACCTAAAGCCACGATCGGGTTTGCAGGCAGGCGGGTCGTAGAACAAACCCTGCGCGAAAAACTGCCAGATGATTTTCAAACTTCTGAATATCTATTAATGCATGGCTTCGTAGATGCAATCGTCCCTCGGACGCATCTCAAAAAACTTTAGCCCAGTTGATTAGCCTACATCAGCCCTACACCCACTTGCCACCCCAACATGCTCCCAATTTTATACAGGTTCCAAGTACAGTGTCTTTCAAGACTATGGGCTAAATTAACTTGATTAAACTTGCGGGGATCAATCCAACAGAATTGATTCATCTCCAACAGGCTATCAAGCTATCAGGCTATCAAGCTATATTGATAAGCTGGAGGATAGCGACACTTTGCGTAGTGACCCCATACGTAGCTGCGCGGTCACGGCTGTAAACTACTTGAGAGTCAGCACGCCAACCCCCCATTTTCACCCATCCCTTTACTTTGCGGGAGTTTGCTTGTGACTCAGACTAATCATGACTTTCTGATAAAAACTGATCCCGTGGTGGCGGGCTTGATTCAGCAAGAACTTCAGCGCCAGCAAGATCACCTAGAACTGATTGCTAGTGAGAACTTTACCTCAGCAGCAGTGATGGCAGCGCAAGGTTCTGTCTTGACTAATAAATATGCTGAGGGGTTGCCCAAGAAGCGCTACTATGGCGGTTGCGAGTTTGTTGATGAAGTAGAGCAGTTGGCGATCGATCGCGCTAAACAACTGTTCGGGGCTGCCCACGCCAATGTTCAGCCTCACTCAGGTGCCCAGGCAAACTTTGCTGTTTTTCTCTCTCTGCTAGAACCAGGAGACACCATCATGGGCATGGATTTGTCTCACGGTGGCCACCTGACTCATGGTTCTCCAGTCAACGTTTCCGGGAAGTGGTTTAAAGTAGCTCACTATGGGGTAAGCCAACAAACTGAGCAACTCGACTACGATCAGATCCGCGCATTGGCGTTGCAGCACCGCCCTAAACTCCTCATTTGTGGTTACTCTGCCTATCCTCGCATCATCCGATTTGATCAGTTTCGGGCAATTGCTGACGAAATTGGTGCTTACCTATTAGCAGATATTGCTCACATTGCTGGATTAGTGGCTACAGGATATCATCCCAACCCCCTTGCTGATTGCGATGTGGTAACAACCACGACGCACAAGACATTGCGGGGTCCGCGAGGTGGGTTAATCCTGACTCGTGATGCAGAACTGGGTAAGAAACTGGATAAAGCGGTTTTCCCTGGTACCCAAGGCGGACCGTTGGAGCATGTAATTGCTGGAAAAGCGGTTGCCTTTGGGGAAGCACTCCAACCCGAATTTAAGACTTACAGTGGTCATGTGATTGAAAATGCCAAAGCCATGGCTGCTCAACTTCAGGAACGTGGACTCAAAGCCGTTTCTGGCGGAACAGATAATCACCTGATGTTGGTCGATCTGCGATCGATTGGGATGACGGGCAAACGAGCGGATCAGTTGGTCAGCGGCATTAACATCACGGCTAATAAGAACACTGTGCCGTTTGACCCTGAGTCGCCTTTCGTAACCAGTGGACTGCGTCTGGGTTCGCCTGCCATGACCACACGCGGCATGGGAACGGAAGAGTTTACAGAGATTGCCAATATTATTAGCGATCGCTGCTCAACCCTGAAGACGAAACCGTGGCTCAAGATTGCCGTCAACGGGTTGCTGCCTTGTGTTCACGTTTCCCACTCTATCCCCATCTATCTGCGCCTCTGCCTGCGCTAGTGTAAACCTTGATCTGTCTACAAAAAGGGGAGGCACGATGCGTCGTGCCTCCCCTTTTTAAATTCCTCTAAATCCAATGGCTATGCTGGATAAATTCTGAGCCTCCGATTCGGTTCCTCTCCAAAACTAGTAGATTTCAACCGATAATGCTCGACTAACTCATGCTGCATCTTGCGAACTTTCGCCGATCGCGGCAGCAATTCCACAGGCTGACCTTTAGGAATTACAATCTGCTCGACGGCTAGCCGGGTTTCTTCTAAAGCTTCAATCTCATCCTCATCAGCGCTGTTGTAAAACAAGCTGAGGCTGGCAGATTCGTCTTCCTCAGTTTCCTGAATGTGTAGCATGCGCTGGAGTGCCCGGATAATCTGCGGTAGGCTATTGGACTTGACTATATGGATGGGTAACTGGCGATTTTTAGCCAGCAACCGCAACTTTGAGTGATTCTTGATGTGCGATCGCAACGCCATCACCGCATCAGCACTGTCGATATCCTTAGTTAAAACAATAGGCAAGTTCAGTGTCCGAATCACCTCTTCTAACTGATGCCGACTGATAGCGTAGGGATAAACATGCAGAGGCAAATCTTCTCCGTTAGGACCAGGTCGAGGCACTGCACCCATGGGTTCAATTTGGGTGAAAGAAGTGGCTAATGAATCATTTAAGAGCTGGTCAAACTGCTGCCGTTCAGAGAGTTGTTCTAGGGGGGTAACGTTATCGTTGAGGTCATTCCGCTTGTAAGACGATAATGAAGCCATCTGCCCAGAAGCCCGCCAGTTGCCTCGGCTAGGGGTTGAGGTATAGTTGCTCAAAGGGCCTGAACCGAAAGGCTTTTGATTGACAATAGGTTGAGGCTTAGCAGGGGCTTCTTCAGTCGTCACCACTTTGCCATTTTCGTCTATGGTTCGCACTTGCAGAGTAGGTTGCCGACCTCGGAGTAGTGTATCCACGGTTTCTGCAACTTGCTCATGAACAACCCACTTTTGCCGCTCTAGCATTTCAACTGCAATGTCAAATGTGGGAGGGGCTTTCCGCTCTAGCACACTTTTTTGACTGCCCCGACGCCGAGCTTCATCATCACCCAACGTTACGGATTGAATGCCCCCTACTAGATCGGAAAGGGTCGGGTTTTTGATTAAGTTCTCAATCCGGTTGCCATGGGCCGTACCCACGAGTTGAACTCCCCGTTCAGCGATCGTCCGAGCTGCTAAAGCCTCAAGCTCTGTGCCAATTTCGTCAATGACAATCACTTCGGGCATGTGGTTTTCTACGGCTTCAACCATCACCTGATGCTGAAGCTCTGGACGTGCCACTTGCATCCGCCTCGCTCGTCCAATTGGCTGGATGAGGGATATCACCATCCCCTGCAATCTCATTAGACGTATCAATAATCACGACTCGCTTGTTGAGT
>JAAUOQ010000326.1 GCA_012034795.1 Leptolyngbyaceae cyanobacterium CRU_2_3 | reverse complement strand
GAAGAGGTGGGGGAGAGCATTACCTACCCATTGGGGACACAGTCCCCAAACTTCTCTTTAGTTTCCTCATGACTGATTTAGGATTGCCATAATGTGTAGTTCAACACAAATTGCAGCGATCTGTTGAGCTTTCCCTATTTCCAAGGATGCGATACTCAATCTAACGTCTCCAAAGTTCTGATGTTCAGTTTGCTATTATCAGCCAACCTCTATGGGATTAACTATTACTCAAGTTGATGCTTTTACCCACATTGCCTTTGCTGGCAACCCTGCCGCTGTCTGCATTTTGCCAGAGCCAATGGGCGATCGCTGGATGCAGAATATTGCCCTAGAGATGAATTTAGCAGAAACAGCATTTCTGATTAGACAAGCAGATGGCTATAGCCTGCGGTGGTTTACCCCTACTATTGAAGTTGATCTGTGTGGTCATGCCACTCTTGCAAGTGCCCATGTGCTCTGGTCAGAGGGGCATTTAGCGCCCGATGTTGAAGCCCGCTTTCACACGCGCAGCGGTCTATTGCTAGCTAAACAGCAGGGTGACTGGATTGAGCTAGATTTTCCGTCCAATCCTTCCCAGGAAATTGCCGTCTCCGCAGACTTAATCCAGGCACTGGGAAATGCACCCATTCAGTCAGCTTGGCAAAACTCATTGGGCTATCTGGTGGTTTTAGACACAGCCCAGTCGGTTCGCCAAGTCCAGCCTGACTTGGCACAGATAGCGGCTCTGCCTGTGGCGGGTGTAATGGTCACCAGCCTATCTGATACTGCTGACTTTGACTTTATCTCTCGGTTTTTTGCCCCTCAGATGGGCATTAATGAAGATCCAGTCACGGGGGCAGCCCACTGCTGTTTTGGCTCCCTTTTGGGGCGATCGCCTGCACCGCTCAGAATTGACTGCCTACCAAGCCTCTGCCAGAGGGGGAGTGGTGAAGGTGCGCTGTCAGGGCGATCGCGTTGCACTAGGGGGGCAAGCTGTGACTGTTTTGCGCGGTGAATTGCTGGTAAACTTCTAGCGCTGTGCGATATTGAGGCAACGCGCTATAACAAAGATTGTTCTAGATATTGCGCTTGGTATTGTTGCGCCCGACATTGCGTATGTTACGACTGACAGAAATAAAGCTGCCGCTTGATCATCCAGAAGACGCGATCGAGACTGCCATTCTCAAAAAGCTGCAAATCCCTCCAGAAGCGTTGATCCGCTATTCCATCTTTAAGCGCAGCCACGATGCCCGTAAAAAACCAGAGATTGCCCTAGTCTATATCCTGGATGTTGAAACCACCCAGGAAACCCATCTCCTCCAGCGTCTGAAAAAAGATCCGCATGTGATGGTGACGCCAGACATGAGCTATCGCGTTGTGGCGCAAGCTCCAAGCCATTCTCCCAGCCATCTGGCAATTCGACCGATTGTAATTGGCACAGGCCCTTGTGGGATGTTTGCAGGACTGATGCTAGCACAAATGGGGTTTCGTCCGATTCTGCTAGAACGGGGGAAGGCAGTTCGCGATCGCACCGTAGATACTTTTGCATTCTGGAAAAAAAAAGAAGGGCTAAACCCAGAATCCAATGCCCAATTTGGCGAAGGGGGAGCAGGGACGTTTTCGGATGGCAAACTCTACAGCCAGGTGAAAGATCCTCAGCACTATGGGCGTAAGGTTCTGACCGAACTGGTCAATGCAGGAGCTTCCCCCGAAATTCTCTACGTCAACAAGCCCCACATTGGCACGTTCAAGTTGGTGGGCATCGTCCAAAACCTCCGGGCCCAGATCGAAGCTTTGGGTGGCGAAATTCGCTTCCAAAGTCGGGTTGAAGATATCTTGATCGAAAAAGGACAGGTACGGGGAGTGGCGCTTGCCAGTGGCGAGCAGCTTGCTAGCGATCATGTGGTGTTAGCAGTGGGGCACAGTGCCAGAGATACCTTTCAAATGCTGTTTGATCGGGGAGTCTACATTGAGTCCAAACCGTTTTCGATTGGCTTCCGGATCGAACATCCCCAGACTTTGATCGATCACTGTCGTTTTGGGGAACAGGCAGGACATAAACTGCTGGGCGCTGCCGATTATAAGCTGGTTCATCACTGCCAAAATGGTCGTTCGGTCTATAGCTTTTGTATGTGCCCAGGGGGGCTAGTGGTAGCGGCAGCGTCTGAGCCAGGGCGGGTTGTCACCAATGGCATGAGCCAATACTCGCGCAATGAGCGCAATGCCAATAGTGCGATCGTGGTGGGCATCACCCCCGATGATTATCCAGGTCATCCTCTAGCAGGAATTGCCTTGCAACGTCGTTTGGAAGAGGAGGCATTTGCGTTAGGGGGCAGCAATTATGACGCACCAGGACAACTCGTGGGCGACTTCCTGGCTAATCGCCCCTCGCAAGCGTTGGGCACTGTCCACCCGTCCTATGCACCGGGCGTGCATTTGACTGATTTGAGCCTGAGTTTGCCAGATTACGCGATCGCTGCGATCCGGGAAGCGCTACCTGCCTTCGACAAACAAATCAAGGGGTTTGCCATGGCTGATGCAACACTGACTGGCGTTGAAACTCGCACCTCATCCCCAATTCGGATCAAACGGAGAGAAGATGGTCAAAGTGTGAACACAGCAGGGTTGTATCCGGCGGGTGAAGGGGCAGGGTACGCCGGGGGCATTCTCTCAGCAGGTATTGACGGCATTAAAGTAGCAGAGGCAGTTGCGCTAAACATCCTGCAAACCGTTATGGCTTGATGCTATGGTTTGATGCTCCAAGGAATGTGCAGATTAAAAGTAATTAAGCCTTGTTCGCCACCCACCTCAATTTTACTTTGGATTTGTTCCACTCGTTTTTTAACGAGGGCTAGTCCTAATCCTGTACCACTATGCTTCCAGGGATCGTTGCTAGCAACCCGGTAGAACTTATCGAACAGATGAGCCAATTCTTTCGCAGGAATTTTGGCACTAGCATTACTAATGCTGAATATTAAGGCTGCGGATGTGGCTCGTACCGACACTGCGATCGCCCCTCCGGCAGGCGTGTATTTATAGGCATTATTGAGTAACTCACTCAAAATCCGTTCTAGATAGACAAAATCTGTCGTTAAGTCTGGTAATTCCGTAGGAATATCAATTTGCAATTGCTGTTGCTGACGCTCCATTAATTCTTCAAACGGTTCAATCACATGAAGAATCCAATGACCAGGATTGAGACTCCTGAGCATCAAGGGTTCGGTGTCGGCATCAAGCCGAGCTAAATCTAACAGGTCATTGATGAGATTCATTTCTCGCTGGCATTCATTCCGTAAAATTTGCAGGTAGCGAGCCGTCTTGGTTCTTTTCTCCGCTTCATCCAATGGCTTGGGCAATGAGTTGGGCACCGAGTTGGGGTGCTCCCAAAGCACTTCTAACATTTGAATGGCCATTCTAATGCTAGCCATTGGTGTGCGTAATTCATGGGAAACCGTACTCAAAAAGTCATCCTTCAAACGACTCACTTGTTCGAGTTCTTCAACTTGCTGCTGGGCTGCTTGGTAGAGCCGTGCCTGGCGAATGGCGATCGCACATTGGTTTGCCACCTGTTGCACCAGCCGAATTTCTAGTTCATTGAACGCTTCGACCGAGGGCTTAAATAACCGCAAGTCACCTAGAACGCCCTGGTCATCAGCAATTGGACAAACCAAGATGGCGAGATGATAGAGGGTGGCTAGGGCATCAATATTATGGGAATTGATATTGCAAGAATTAGCATCCCAGTAATGAGTATCACAGTACTGGAAATACTGATTTGCAAGAGTTGCTGATATCCTTCGGAGAAAGTAGACATTGGGACGATTTGCCCTTGAGCGGAAAACGACGAGGGCGCGACTTCCTCTGGGACTAGATCTTCCGCTGTAGCTGTATATTGATAGCGAACTGTGGAGGTGCCTGCGCCGAGGTCATAAGCGGCAGTATCGCAGCAGATAATCCCCAGTACAAGGGTCAATTCTTGTACAGCCGATTGCAAGATGTAATTTTCGTCTAGGCTATCCCGAACTTTATCGGTAATGCGTTTCAGCCCTGCTTCAAAGTTCAACATCTGTTGCAACTGAAAAGTCCGCTCTTTCACCTGATGTTCAAGCTCTGCATTGAGACGCTCTAAGATCAGGTTGACCTGCTGCCGCTCGGTGGTGTCCCGCAGGAGCCAACGTAAATCGATCTGCTGGTGGGCTGGATTGCGAACCACAGTCACGGTGATGCTGACATCAAACGGAACCCCCCGACGTGGACAGAGCCGCAGTTGCCAATCCTGAATTCTGGAAATCTGCTGTAGGCGATCGAGTTCTAAATAAAAAGTCGGACGTGTGTCTTGGGCAATGAAAATTACCAGGGGTTTACCAATTAAAAACTGCGGCGAAACATTCAGCATGGCAGCGATCGCCAGGTTCGCTGCCCGGATCTTTCCGTGGATATCTGTTACCAAATAACCATCAGGCGCTTGATTAAACAGGTCTTGGTAACTTTGCCTTTCTAGTTCTAATCTTTGATGAGCACTGAGTAACGCTTGATTTTGCTGCTGAAGTTCTTCTTCAGAAGATTGCAATTCTTCCAGGACGTTGTAGAGTTCTGCGAGGGCTACTTCCACGAGATCTGGTTGCATGGGCAACTCGCTCGCCCGTTGCCGGAGCCATAGAGCACGTTGATAGACGGACTCAATTTGTGGAGAAATATCCATCTTGGCCTTGTTCTCCATAGCTCGGCTGATTCGCAGCGGTTCTACCGCATTCCACGAAACCTAAAAAATAAAATCTAAGTTATGCACAAGTATAGATGCATAATCTGGGGAAAGGCATCATTCGATAGGAAGGTTAATCCGGATGCTGAGGGCACTGCTGAGCTATATTGCTGAGGGCACTGCTGAGCTATATTGCTGAGGTAAATTTCTTTGAAAATCTTGCTCAACCACAAACCTTGGTTTCGGTTTGCGCTAAAACTGCGCGGTTCTGTCTTGCCTGCCGTTCTACCCCGGACTTTGCTTTGCGGCATCTTTGGTGAGTTTGTTGCGCTGCTGCATAGTCTCGGACTACCCGTGGCTTTGCCTATCCTAGCGGGCGTTATTCCTAACATTGTATTAGGTTTAATGCTAGTATTTCGCACCAATACAGCCTACGAACGATTTTGGGAAGGACGAAAGCTGTGGGGAAATCTGATTAACGCAGTCCGCAATTTGTCTCGCAATATTTGGGTTTCTGTGCTGGAAGAAAATGATAGCGATCGACAAAGCAAAACTGAAGCACTGCAACTGATCATGGCATTTGTCGTAGCAACCAAACTGCATTTGC
>JAAUOQ010000325.1 GCA_012034795.1 Leptolyngbyaceae cyanobacterium CRU_2_3 | reverse complement strand
AACTATTCCTTGAAATCAAATAATACCTTGGAGGGCAATCATGTCTCATGAAAATATCATCCAGGCTTGGAAAGATGAATCGTTTCGCAACAGCTTAAGCGATGATTTGCAGGCATTGTTACCTGAAAATCCAGCAGGATTGGTTCAACTCACTGATGCAGAGTTAGGTACGGCTGCTGGCGGTTTCAATAGCTGTGTTGCAGGTACAAAAACCCGATTTGCCAGGATGATTGCAGTACAGGACAGGTGTATTAGCAATATTAAATGACAGATGAGTGGCGATCGCCACTCATCTGTCATTATTCATATTCAGCGAATAAATAAATAGATAGATAGATAGATAGAAATCCTTGCGTATATTTAGGTTTATGAGTCATTCCTACTTTCAAACCTCTGACTGGTATCAAGCTATTATTCTATCTGAGCGTATTTCCTCGCTCAAGGTGATGCAAAATCAAATATCGGTTGATGCTGATATCGATCGCGATTTGGCTCAGCGTCGTCCTCGATCGCTGGAAAGCTCAATCGCCCTTCGATAAAGAGTCCTACTTTGCCCAACGTCTAGCCACAGAAGGCATCAGCGAAGCAGAATTTCTTCATCATTCTGGGTGAACCTGTTACAGCAGTGCGCGATCGTGTAGCACCCTAGAGGGGAATCGTGTAGCGCCTCCCCTCTGGCTAACCGAATTAGCCGAAGCCTTTGCTCCACCTGCTGCTGCTGAACCGATGACGTTTCCGGAGGCACTACAAGAGATACAGACTCTTGGCTTTTTAGAAATCATTGAGCCACTGATTCGGCAAGGGCGCGATCATCTTCATCAAGGCATTCAAACCCTAATTCAGCATACTTCTGAGTTGCCCTTTGATCCTGAAACAATTGAGAACCTGTTATGGGTTAATCTGCCCAGACAACTGCTGATGATTGCCAATCGCACGTTAGTTCTGGAATTGAATGTGGCTCGTTTACGGGGGGTGTTGTACGGAGAAACCCCGGAAGCGAGATTTCAAAGCTTTATTCAGCGGTTGCGTCAGCGCGATGTGGCATTGAGTCTCTTACAGGAATATCCTGTTTTAGCCAGACAATTAACGATTTGCATCAAACATTGGGTGTCCGTCAGTTTAGAATTCCTCCAGCATCTTTGTGTCGATTGGCAGACGCTCCGATCGCAATTTACGCCCGATATTGAACCAGGTTTACTAACTGAAGTTAGCGGCGGAGCCGGAGATAGTCATCGGGACGGTCACAGCGTCATGATCGCCAAATTTAGTTCTGGCTTTCAGATCGTTTACAAACCGCGATCGCTTTCCCTCGATATCCATTTTCAAAAATTACTGAACTGGATCAATCAGCAAGGAGAACACCCGCCCTTCAGATTATTAAACATTTGCGATCGCGGTACTTACGGCTGGGTGGAATTTGTCACTGCTCAACCTTGTACCTCTGAGGCAGAAATTCAGCGCTTTTACCAACGTCAGGGTGGATATTTGGCAATCCTTTATGTACTGGAAGCGGTTGATTTCCACCACGAAAACCTGATTGCTGCTGGAGAGCATCCCATCCTACTTGATCTGGAAGCACTGTTTCATCCGCGTGTGGGTGGGACTGATCTCAAACAAGCCGACCAGCTTGCTAATAATACCCTGGGCTACTCGGTCTATGGCATTGGCTTGCTGCCCCACCGGATCTGGTCAAATCATCAGGCTGAAGGAATTGACATTAGTGGGTTGGGTTCAGCAGCGGGGCAACTGACTCCTCACGAAGTACCTCGTTGGGAAGGTGTGGGTACCGACGAAATGAAGCTAACGCGCAAGCGGGTAGAAATATCGGGAGAACAGAATCGACCCACACTGGATGGCAAATCTGTAAATGTCATTGACTATGCAGAAGCGATTACCGTTGGTTTTACTCAAGTTTATAATTTACTCTGGCAACATCGAGAGGATCTACTGGCGGAACAAAGTCCGCTAGCTGACTTTGCCAATGACACTATCCGGGTGATTGTGCGAGCAACGCGCACTTACGCTATGCTGCTCATGGAAAGTTTCCATCCTGATGTGCTCCGCAATGCCCTCGATCGCGATCGCCTGCTAGACCGACTCTGGCTTGCTGTTGAGTATGCGCCTCATCTGGCTCAACTAGTCTCAGCCGAGCGAGAAGACCTACTCAAAGGCGATATTCCCATGTTTACCACCCGCCCAAATTCTAGGGATCTTTGGACTAGTTCAGGGCAGCGAATTCCTGATTTCCTCGACCAACCAGGTTTGACATCGGTGCAGCATCGCCTGCGGCAACTGGGTGAATCGGATCTAACCCGGCAACTCTGGATTATTCGCGCCTCACTCACCTCGCTGCATCTCAGTTCAGGGCATCTGGGTACAGGGTATCCGGATATAGGCGAACCAAGGAGTCGTTCCCTTGACCCATTGCCCTTACTGGAAACCGTGGCAGATCGCGATCGCTTGTTAGCCGCCGCCTGTGCTGTTGGCGATCGCCTAGAAGCTCTGGCTTTGCAAGGCGAGCAAGATGTCTCCTGGATTGGGTTGACCCTGATGAATGAGCGACATTGGTCTGTGGCTCCTCTGGGGCTGGATCTCTATGATGGCTTGCCAGGGGTGATGCTGTTTCTGGCTTATCTGGGAAACACCACGGGTGAGGAGCGCTACACCGCTTTAGCTCGTGCAACTCTAACCACCGTGCGGCGACAAATCGAGCAAAGCCGTCCGCATATGACCCAAATTGGTGGTTTTGGCGGATGGGGCGGCGTAATTTATGCCTTAACCCATCTGGGAAAACTCTGGCAGCAGCCAGAGTTAATTGCTGAAGCCGAGGGAATTGTCGGACTGCTCCCGGCTTTGATCCAACAAGATGAAACCTTAGATATCATTGGCGGCGCAGCAGGTTGCATTGGCAGTTTGCTCACCCTCTATCAGTGTGCCCCCTCCGACCAAACGCTGAATGCGGCGATGCAATGCGGCGATCGCCTCTTGAGCTTGGCTCAACCGCAACCGCAAGGAGTGGGTTGGATCACTCAAGGGATTGCTGCAAAACCGTTAGCAGGTTTTTCTCATGGTGCCGCAGGCATTGCCTGGGCGCTGTTAGAACTATCTACCCTCAGCGGAGAGGAGCGATTTCGGTCAGTGGCGCTGGAGGCGATCGCTTACGAGCGCAGCCTATTTTCACCAGAGGCGATGAATTGGCCCGACCTGCGAGAATTTACCACCTCGGTGCAAACTGGGCAGGAAGATCGCGTCAACTTTATGACGGCCTGGTGTCATGGTGCCCCTGGGATTGGACTGGGTCGGTTGCGGTGTCTGCCCTATCTAAAGGATTCGCAAATTCAAGCTGAAATTAATGCAGCAATCCAAACCACCCTGGTGCAGGGCTTTGGCGGCAATCATTCTCTCTGTCATGGCAGTTTGGGAAATCTGGAATTGCTGTTGCAGGCGAGTGAGCGTTTGGAAGATACCCAGTGGCAACCTCAGATCGATCGCCTAACCGCCCTAATACTGGAGAGTATGCAACAGCAGGGTTGGCAATGTGGCATTCCTTTGGGAGTGGAATCACCAGGTCTAATGACAGGGTTAGCTGGTATTGGGTATGGGCTATTGCGCTTAGCTGAGCCGACCCAGATTCCTTCAGTATTGGTGCTGGCACCCCCAAAATCCCTAGGGGTGGGTCATTCGTTTTCTCAGCCGATCGCGTCTTTACAAGGGAGATGGTAAAAATGCGATCGCCCCAAGAAACTCAACCCACCTCTCATCAACCTGCTACTGAAACTCCAGTAGCCCGTCGTTCCATCTTTCGAGAAGATGCTGTTCACCGCTATATTGCTGGACAGGAAAAAACCGTGTTGCCCCAACTGGTTTCACCTCGTACCTTCACCTATCTCTGGGTGTTGTTGGGCGTGCTGGGTGCTAGTAGTGCGATCGCCTGGTTTGCCCGAATTCCGATCTATGCGACGGGTGCGGCCGTAGTCGTACGCTGGCGAGACCAGCCAACCGATGCACAGCGGATTGTCGTAGCAGCATTTTTGCCCCCTCAATCCCTTGCGCGCTTACAGCAGGCTGAGACTGCCATGCTGCACCTGGATGGGCTGGACAAAAGCTCTCAGAACGAGGGTCGCCGACCCATCTTGGTAGTACAACCAGAGGTATTGAGTCCTGAGACGATTCAGCAGCAGTTTGCTCTCAATCCCAGTGTTGCTCAGCAGGTTAACCGGCCCGCAGCCATCGTGATCATGCCCTTAGAACCAATCGCCTCTGGGTTACCCGCTTCTGCCTATCTGGGTAGTGTTGGTCGGGTGGAGGCTGAAGTGGGAACGCGCAAGCTGATATCGTTTTTGCCGCTGATTGAACAAAGGTTTGCAGATTAAGCCATGAGTACTTTGAAAACCATGCAAAAACGCTATGCCAGGTTAGGGTCGCCTGCATCCGCATTCCGCCGATTGGGCTGGACACTGCGCCTGCGTCAGCGGCGAGTGCCTGTGAGACTGCAACTGAGTGCTGTTGAATGTGGCGCAGCCTGTCTGGCAATGATTCTTAGCTACTATGGCAGGCAAACCCAGGTGGGCGAGTGTCGGGCATTGATTGGCATTGGCCGAGATGGGGTCACGGCTGAGACGATTGCCCGATCGGGCCCGTCACTACGGATTGCGGGTGAAGGCCTACTCGATCGCCGCATTAGGGGATTTTAAGTATGTGCCGTTGCCAGCGATCGCCCATTGGAACTTTGAACACTTTGTCGTGATTGAACGCTGGACTCCCCGACGGGTTGACATTGTCGATCCGGGTGGCGGGCGGTGCCGCTTAACCCCGGCCGAATTTGCTGCCGCTTTTACTGGAATTGTCCTAACCTTTGAGCCAGGCACACAATTTCAACCTCAGATTGCGAAAGCACCGGTGCTGTGGCATGACTATTTGAGTCAGTATCTGTTGCGTACTCCAGGCTTGTGGGTACAAATTCTAGCTACCTCTCTGCTGCTGCAAGGGTTGGGGTTAGCTTCGTTTTCTTTCCTCACCCTAGATTTTTCTTGTATGTTTCCTTCCATAATAAATGAGTGACATGATTTACACGGTGTTTTTAGTTCTCTTTTTATAATTGAATCTAAGAAATTTTCCAAACTTAGTTTTGTCCACTTTTATCAGACTGATTTTGATGAAAATAGCATACAAAAATACTCTAATTTCAAGTCATAAATATTAACCAGAAATAACTTACGTTTTCCTGTAATATAAAAATTGCATACAAACAATAACTGATCATTTTAATTCTGTAATTCATTAAGTTTCATACAAGCAACAC
>JAAUOQ010000015.1 GCA_012034795.1 Leptolyngbyaceae cyanobacterium CRU_2_3 | reverse complement strand
CAATGTAACAACTCGCTACACCTTAACAATTTATATAGCGGCGCATAAAGCTTTCTAGGCTCTCTAGCTTGAAGTTAAAGGTTGATTCTAACCGCTCAATTTCTGCGGGTGTGCAGAAGAATTCGTTAGCCAACAGGGTTCGCAGTGTCCCCAATGCCTTCTGAGATTCTGGGTTGACGAAGCCCAAGCCTACCCGCACTGCATCCAGCACGAACAAAGGCGGATTGATCAAGATTGGCTCCTGATTAAAGATACGACCCAAGATCTTCGGAATATCGGCTCTTTCTAAAATTTCAGGACCACCGACGGGTAAAGTTTGGTTTTTCGCTGCTGCCGTTGTGGCAGACTCTACTGCAATCCGGGCTAGATCGTCTGTGCTGACAATTGAACTCCTCGATTGAGGATCACCAACCAATAAGTAGATTCCCGTTTTCTCAATTGCTCTGCCAACGGTAACAAATTAGAAGCAAACCCAGACGGTCGAAGAATCGTGTAGTCCAAACTATGGGTTTGCAGGTAGCGTTCCACCGCCCACTTGGCTTTAAAAACAGGCGCATCTTCATAGCCGCGATCGCTCCCCAACACCGAGACAAATGTGAAGTGCTGTACGCCTGCTGCTTTGGCAGCATCGATCAGATCAACGTTAGCTCGGTAGTCTAACACCTGCGATCCACCCTGACTTGATGCGTTAGAGCCATGCGTGCTGATGACGTACTGTACACTCTGACAAGCTTTCTGGATATCCCGCTCTTGCAACAAATCTCCAATGAAAATTTCAGCCCCTCGCTGTTCCAGTTCGCCATACCGTGAGGTGAGTTGCACAAAAGCCCGCACTGGCAAATCTTGCTCGCGCAACAGGCGGACAATCCGCCGACCCAATCCACCCGTTGCACCTGTGACTAAAAACATTGTTGTAACTCCAGATTCGCAATTGTAATGGGGTTAGGCTCTGCTGTAATGGGGTTAGGCTCTGCGCCAAATTTGCCGATTGCTTCAACCCTTGGCAATTTCCTTAGCTTTTGCGAAGAGATTTATGTAAAAAAAGCTGGCGTGGGCGTCCTAGCAGCCATCCACCAAGGCTAGTTTCTACTCGCAGTAAACGATAACCCGATCGCAGATATAATCTGCGGGCCTGATAGTTACTTTCAAGGACATGCAGATAAAGATCGTGAAACCCCCAATCTAGAGCCACCCGATCGCAGGTTTGCAGGAGTTGCTGGGCGGCTCCTTGGCGACGATAATCCAGATGAACTGCCAAATTAGACAGATAGAGATAGCGAGTATAGGGCGATTGCCAAGAGGGTGGATTTTTTAGAGAAATTTCAATAGTGCCAATCGGGCGATTGCCTTTGACTGCCCCATCCGCAAGCGATGTAAGTGCAGAAGCAAGAATAGGTGAAGAAAATTGTAGTGATCGCTTGGACTTCTCCTCTTGCTCAATTTCAGCGCTCAAAACTGGTCGAGCAACTACCAAACAAGCATAATGCTTAGACCGATTTTGCATCCGACTACGCAAGTCTTCATAAATCCCTGTTCGTAACAACGGATACAGCCAACCCAGATGCCCTCCTGACTGTGGAAACTGCTCGCGAGAATGTCTGCTAAATTGCCCAAATCCTGCTTTCGTACTGTTCGCACCAGCAGAGGGAAGACTGCTGGCGAACTCACGCTTCCTTCTAAGGGAGGCTGAGACGGAGACGATAGAGCGTCAGTGGGTAGCGTAGACATGATGACATGAGAAGGAATGAACTTATTCTAGTCCTGAGTTCCTAAACTGGGGACTGTATAAAACTGTAGATTCTGATTAGCAAATTCCGATTAGATTCAAGAGGAGATCAAGCTAGCTTCTTAGTTCTTCTTGGTTCTTAGAGCATACTGCTGGGTAGAAGGACTCTGAACTACGGGACTTAATGAGACTTAATAACGCAGCAGCCATACAGGCTCAATGGCAGATTCCTGGTTGGGACTTGGCATCGCCAATCTGAACAGGTAGGATTTTGTAGCTAATACAACTACAAATCGCCATATATTCGCAGCCTACCTTGCTGCCATTCTGTCAAGAAACTTTGAAGGAGTCTCTGATCCCTAATATATTAAGTTCTCCAAATATAAATTTTTAACTGCGAGGGTACTCCACAGTTAAGATCTTGCAGAACCCTAAAGCTCAGTGCGTTGGGCATAAGTTTGCAACCCAAAGAAGTTAGTCAGTCAATAAAATCGGGCAGTATATGATCATTCTCTGCTAACTCAACTCCAAAGATTCAATGTTAATTTGAGAGGCTAATGCGAGTAAAAACGGCTCAAGCCCTGATTTAGCGTAAAGCTGATACAAGGCGGCAAGGCATGAATGGTAAAACTACTGTTAGCAACCCATAGCGATCGGATGAAAGGTAGAACTTACCCCTATGATTGAAGTTGGGTAGCTGTCGGGGTAGTGTCGTGCAATAGTGTCACAGCCTGAAAAGCAACGACTACAGGTTGCTATTGAAAAACCCAGAGATCCAATTGAGTGTTGTTAAAAGACGGAAAAGGTTGTCAAAAGACTGAAAAGGGACAGGTCAGAGTGCATCAAGATGTTATTACAATCCCCATTTCAGCGGGAGTTAATTACCTTTAGCTAAGAGATGAACAGAATCCAGCCCCGGATGTTGACACGCGCCCTACTGGGCAATCGCCCCAGATGTCTGACCCAGAATCAGACAGGGCGGGAATTTTTTTCATCCAAATGCCCTCAGTTAGAGGAGAATGGTGCATGAAGTCTCCAGACCACACAAGGCCTAAAATCCTGGTTGTTGATGACGAGCCAGACAACTTGGATCTGCTCTACCGCACCTTTTACCGCGAGTTCAAGGTATTACGGGCAGAAAGTGGTCATGAGGCACTCAATGTCTTGCAACAAGAAGGCGAAGTGGCGGTAATTATCTCCGACCAACGGATGCCTTCCATGAGTGGTACAGAATTTTTGAGCCTGACTGCAACTCAGTATCCTGACACCATTCGGATTATCTTGACAGGCTATACCGATGTAGGAGACTTGGTTGAGGCGATTAACTCAGGAAAAGTCTTTAAATATGTCACCAAACCCTGGGACGATGAAGAGCTAAAAGCCGTTGTCCGACAGGGTGTGGATACCCATAACGTTTTGAAAGCCCGCACTCAAGAGCTTCAGCGATCGCTTCGTCAAGAATCTCTGCTCAACGCTATTACAAACACCATTCGTAGTGCCCAAAGCTATCAGCAAATTCTCCAGACGATCGTGGAAAGCGTTGGGCAAATGTTCGAGGTAGATTGCTGTATCCTGCGCCCCTTCCAAAATAATCAGATTGAGGACGAATCGTTTGTCTATACCAGGCAAACGCTAGAATCCTTGCCAAAGCAGCCCCTCGATTCAACTTTACAATCTGTGGTTGCTGCTCTGCCTTTAGATTTCAGTAATTTGGCTCAAACGGTTTGGGCGACTCACGACATTGAGGTGATTGCAGATGCCCAGACTGACCCTCGCATCTTGAAGGAAACGACAGGGTTGCGACTGCAAGCCTACCAGCAAGCCAAA
Organism: Leptolyngbyaceae cyanobacterium CRU_2_3; assembly: GCA_012034795.1. Classification (GTDB taxonomy): domain Bacteria; phylum Cyanobacteriota; class Cyanobacteriia; order Elainellales; family Elainellaceae; genus Drouetiella. The sequence continues at coordinate 17,560 of JAAUOQ010000015.1, read as the reverse complement.
ATTGCCTCTAGTTTAGTGGTGCCATTAATCTTCCAGCAGGAATTAATGGCGATTCTTGCCATGCATCAGTGTGAAAAAGTTCGTACCTGGCAAGATGATGAAGTGCAGCTTGTGTTTATGGTGGCAAACCAAGCGGCGCCCGCCCTCTCTCAAGCCCGCGCCTATGAGCAAATTCGGGCTTTAGCCAAACGAGAAAGTTTAATTAATACCATTACTGCCACTATTCGCTCTAGCTTAGATCCCCAGGAAATCTTTGCGGCCATCACTCAACAGTTGGGTCAGGCACTGCATACGGATGGCTGCGCCCTGTCGCTGTGGACAGAAGATGCCGAGTATGTTCAGTGTGTAGGGCTACATGATGCGACACAAGCGAGCGCTAAGCTAGGTGCTCTATCCCAAGATAGCTATCCGCAGCTTCCCCAGTCTCTTGTGCCTATTGAGGGTAACCCGGTTTTAAAGCAATTATTGTTAACTCAGGCTCCAGTGGTGGTAGACGATCTAAATCAGCAATCGGATCTCAATGATCTAGATTTGCCGTTGCGATCGCCTGCTCGTGCTTTACTTGTTGTGCCTCTGCTTTACAATGGTGAGATTATTGGCAGTATTTCGCTACGGCAAATCAACTGCTCCCGCCATTGGGAACCAGAAGAAGTTGAGCTAGCCCAAGCGGTGGCAGCACAAGCAGCGATCGCCGTTCAGCAAGCTCGTCTCTACCAAACTACTCGTCAGCAAGCCGAGCAGCTTTTAGTGCTCGATCGCCAAAAGACCGAATTCTTCCAAAATGTTTCTCACGAGTTTCGCACGCCGTTGACTCTGATGCTGGGCCCCCTGGAATCTGCGGTTGAACAGGGGCAAGGGTTATCCTATGAGCAATCTGAAGTTGCCCAGCGGAATGCACGGCGGCTCTTGCGTCTGGTCAACCAGCTTTTAGATTTACAGCGGTTAGATGCTGGACGGATGCAGCCTAATTTCCGTCCCTGCAATCTGCTGCAATTTGTGGCCCAGGTCGTGCAGTCTTTCAGACCCTACTGTGAGAAAAAGCAAGTTGCGCTGCTCACCGACCTCAATGCTCTGAAGAATCATCCTCCCATTTATCTGGATCTGGAGAAATTTGATAAAGTTTTGTACAATCTGCTATCCAATGCCATCAAGTTTACGGAGTCCGGTGGCAAGATTAGAGTAAATCTAAAAACGGCAGACGATCGCTGTCTGATTCAGGTGCAAGATACGGGGGTGGGAATCCGTCCCGATCAGATTCCCTATCTATTTGAACGTTTTCGGCAAGCAGATGGTTCAGCTAGCCGTAGTTATGAGGGGAGTGGCTTGGGGTTAGCGCTCGTGAAGGAGTTGGTCGAACTTCATGGCGGTCATGTGACGGTAGAATCGACTTATGGTGAAGGCACAACCTTTACCCTATGGCTTCAGATGGGGATGGCACATCTGCCAGAGCATCAGGTGAGTGAGGTACCCGCAGAGCTTGAGGTGAGCCGGGCAATAGTAGAACTGGCAGATATTGAAACAGAACCGCAACAGCCAATGGCAATCGCGTTGCCAGAAATCCCTGCCCTCACTGATCCACAGCAATCTCCTACTTCTGCCAAGGTACTGATTGTGGAAGATAATGCAGACATGCGTAGCTACGTCTGTAGTGTTCTTCAACGGGTCGGTCATGAGGTTCATACTGCCCGCAACGGAGCAGAAGGTTTCCAAACCGCAAAGAGTCTGCGGCCTCAAATCATCGTGACAGATTTGATGATGCCGTTTGTATCCGGGATGGAGATGATCCAGATGATCCGCCAAGATGAGGAATTGAAGGGCATCCCCGTAATTTATTAACTGCCAAAGCAGATGAAGACACACGCATTGAAGGTGTGGAACAGGGAGCGGATGCCTATCTGTCAAAACCATTTAACGATCGCGAACTCTTAGCCGAAGTTCGTAACCTACTGGCATTGAAGGAAAGCGAGCGCAAGGTAGCGCAGCTCAATACCTATCTGACAGAATCTGTATTGGGACGTTTCTTGCCACCTAGCCTGGTGAAGAAAGCCGCCCAGGGCGAACTGACGTTAGATTTACGCCCTGAACCTCGGATGATCACAATTTTGTTCAGCGACATTATTGGATTTACACAACTCTCCAATACGCTGCGATCGCGGCGGGTTGCCGAACTCCTGAACGAGTACCTCACCGAAATGACTCACGCTATATTCGAGCATGGGGGCACAGTCGATAAATTCATGGGCGATGCAATTTTGGCAATTTTTGGTGCGCCAGAGGAAATTAGCCCCAACGACCAGGTGCGGCGGGCGATCGCCGCCGCGCGACAAATGTATAAAACGTTGGCAAGACTTAATGAAAAATGGCATGCTCAAGGAATTACGCAGACCGTACAGTTCCGCTGCGGGATTCATCAGGGCACAGCCGTTGTGGGCATGTTCGGTGGCTCAGAGCGGGCAGACTATACGGCAATTGGGCCGAGTGTAAATATTGCGGCCCGTATCCAAGAAGCCGCAGAGCCTAGTTCTATCCTGGTTTCTGCTGCCGTGGCGGATTACCTGGAATTAGACGAGGACGCCATCACCAAATACAGTCCTCTGACCCTCAAAGGAGTTGATGAAACTGTTTTGACTTTCTCAATTCATCCGGATCCGGAGACGAGATTGAGATCTTAGGAGATTTCCGAATAAAAATTGACCCGTAGTACGGACGTCTCGTTTGGGTCGCGGGCAAGATATCCGCACTCAAGATATTCGCACTACAAAGGTCATTTAATTGCTGGAAATCTCTTAAAGATCTCGCACACCTAGATTGTTTTCAGTCTGCTTGCTTGCCTCCAGACTAGGGTGTGTCTAGGTTAGGATTGAGTTAAACCTGCCCTGTTTCACTTAACCGTACTCTTTAACTGCTACATCCCAATGCCGACCTGTCCTCGCTGTCGTCAACCCGTAGATGCACAAGCGATTACCTGTCCCTACTGTCGAACGGCGTTGAAAGCCTATGGACATCCAGGGATGCCTTTGTATCAAGCTAAAGGAGAGGAGTTTCTCTGTGAAACTTGCATTTATCACGAAGATAATACTTGCAACTACCCTCAGCGTCCCTACGCCAAAGAGTGTATTCTGTACCAAAATCGGCTTCAGCAGAACTTAAAGGTCAGCTATAAGCCAGGTTCATCTTCTTTGAGTGGCTGGTTGAGGCGCAACTCAACTTGGTTGGTTCTGGTGGGGTTAGTTGTGATCAGTTTAGTCATTGCTTTGCGGTCAACCTAGAAGCGATCGCTGTTTGGCTGATCCCAGGATTACTCGCCCCAGTGTTACTTGTCCCAATGTTATTTGTCCCAGTACAGTACGGACATCTTACTCGAAAACGTGAACCAAAATAGCGAGAATAAGAGTAGAGTGAGTTGCCCAATCCACCCTTGAACCCAACACCGTTGTCTGACCTAACACCAGAGAATATACCTCCACAAGACCTCAATTCAACACCTAGATTGGTGCGATCGCGCCTACCCGATTTCCACTTTAATCGCGCCAAGACCAGCTTAAAGCAGTCTATCAATCGCTATACGCATCAAATGCGGCGGCGACGCCATCCTGACTCAGTTGCAATACAGGCGGCAATGAAGGCAGACCTCGATCGCCTCTCCAATTCCCTGGAGAAGCTCAATCAAGGTCTGATCCGCATTGCGGTATTTGGCTTGGTCAGTCGAGGGAAGTCGGCAGTGATTAATGCTCTATTAGGACAGAAGATTCTGCAAACTGGCCCGCTACATGGTGTGACGCAGTACCCCCGCTCGGTCTACTGGTCGGCAACCAACGGCCAAGCCCAAGTAGAACTGGTTGATACACCAGGATTAGATGAGGTGGGCGGTGAAATTCGCGCCACTATGGCCCATGAGGTCGTTGAGCAATCAGACTTGATCTTGTTCGTGATTTCGGGAGATATTACTCGTACCGAATATCAAGCACTACGGCAGTTACAGGCAGCTCATAAACCGATTGTTCTAGTATTTAATAAGGTCGATCTCTACCCCAACCAAGATCGGCAGACTGTTTACCGGAAGTTGCAAGCCCGCTTTGCTCAGGGCAAAGATCAGGCTTTTCTAAGCCCTGACGACATTGTACTGGTTGCGGCTGAGCCAGCTTCGGTGGAGGTGCAGGTTGAATGGGCTAATGGAGAAGTAACGCACGAGCGGGAATTTCCGCCACCTCAGATTGATCCACTCAAGGAAAAGCTGCTGGAAATTTTGAATCGGGAAGGTAAGTCGCTACTGGCTCTCAATGCCCTGCGACAATCCAGAGAGAGTGAAAATGCGATCGCCCGTAAAGTTCTCAAACTCCAGCGCGAGGAAGCAGAGGATCTAATTTGGCAGTTTGCCAAGTGGAAAGCTATAACGATCGCTGCCAACCCCTTGGCATTCCTTGACTTGCTAGGCGGAGCCGCTGTGGATTTGGTGATGATTCGCGCTTTGGCTAAGCTTTACGGTTTACCGATGACTCGTCACGAGGCTGAGAAACTGCTGAAATCAATTTTATTTAGCTCAGGCGGATTGTTGCTCAGCGAAGTAGGGACTGGGATGCTGCTGGGATTAGGTAAAAGTGCTTCAGCTTTTGCTGCCGCCTTCGATAGCGTCTCAGGGCTAGCTGCTTATTCGGCAACGGCGATCGCCCAAGCTGGTATGGCGGGCTATGGCTCTCATCGGGTGGGGAAAGCTGCACAAATTTATCTAGAGAAAGGGTGTACTTGGGGACCGCAGGGTGCAAATACTGTGATTCAAGAGATTCTAGCCCAGGCAGATTCCAGCACAGTCATTCATCGGCTGCGGCGAGAATTGGGAGATGAGGCAGTGCGCTAGGCAGTCCTTAATCTTCATCAATCCCGATTGAAAACTTCTGCCGTTTCATTTCAGGCAAGGGGCTTTCCAAAACTGCTTCTAGTTTGCGTGCCTCAAATGAGCTTAAGGTAGCGACAGGCAGCGATCCTGGGCTGACAATACCTCCTGATATCACGATCTTAAAGGCGTCTTCAATAGAGAGAGACAGTCTGACGACTCCGCTTTCTGGGACGATCGCATACCAGCCTGTAGTTGGATTGGGTGTAGTAGGAATAAAGACACTCAGCATTGCCTCAGATAGATGCGCTTGAATCTGAGGACTAATAATACCTGTGACGAAACCAATTGCCCACATGCCTTTGCGGGGATACTCGACCAAGATCACCTGTCGAAATCGACTACTTGAATCCTTGAGCAAGGTTTCCAAAAGCTGTTTCAAGGTTTTGTAGATTGCCCCTGCTAAGGGAATGGCTTGTAGTAACCGTTTGCCAACATCCAACAACCAGCGTCCGCCAATGTTGCGTGCCATTAAGCCAATCAGCAGGATAGCGATTAGTGGCACTGTCAGCCCGATCGCCAAATTAATCAGATCGCCGAGCAGAGGAGGCAAATCATTGAACGGGTTAATTTGCTTGGGAATCCGCGTCAGGAAGTTGATGACCCAAATAGTGATAGTGATTGTCAGCCAGATGGTAGTTGCCAGAGGAATCACCACTAACAGACCAGCAATCAGGTCATTTTTAAGGTCTTGCTTAAAGCGTTGAAGCACAGGTACCCTCTTCTTCTTTATAGCTACCCGACTTTAATGGCTGCCCGACTTTAATAGCTGCCCACTGGTCGGCTGTTTAACTGGTCGCTGTTTAACTGGTCGGTTGTTTAACTGGTCGGCTGTTTAACTGGTCGGCTTCAATCGGCAGTTTGGCAGGCAGTTTGGCAGTGTAGATCGGTTTGCGGAAGGTGGATCATGACAGGGAGCGATCGCGTTAGCAAGATGATCCCTACCTGAATACCTATCCTATTACCTTACTGCGACTTTTCCGTTTGCTAATCCTAGTTAGGTAAGCACAATGGTTATAAAGCTTAATCTATTAATATTTGTAAACTCTGTAAAGAATTGTTGCAAGCTTTAAAATCGCCACGCCCCTTATGTTGCTGTGGAAATGACTAATATTGTAGTAATCGCTACCGAGCTATCTGATGACCTGTTTCTAAGTTAGAAGCGACTGAGGATCTAAGTCTATAGGTGGCAATAGCTCAGGTGCCAGTGTTGTAGAAGGATCGAGCGTTGTGGGAGGCATGTGCTTAATTTCCCAAACTTTAAGTAGGATTAAATACTCGTAGAAAGCTTGCAACGTACACCAAGCAAAGCCTGCCCTGCCATCAAGGCATCCACCCAGCACAATATACATGTAGCAAAACCTAACTAGTGGGCGAAACGGTAGCCGCAGCGATAGATCTTTTAAGGCCCGGCGTCGTTCTATTTCTGTTTTGCCTGCCCATAAGTCTCGCCAGTTGACGCTGCCTTGGTCAATCTGGCGCAACGTTTCAATCGCTTCATCTGTGGAATAGCGATTGTGCTTATCGAGCCAGCGGCTCAGCCCTTTACTACAAGTGTAATGAGGGTAGCTTTCCTGCAAAAGGTTGGTTTCCCCCTCGCAGACTTCCCGCTCCGTATGTCCATAGTCTGTAAACCAAACTTTGCCAAGTTGGAGCAACCGCAACTGATAGCGCGGATACTGCGTGCTATGGCGAATCCATTGCCCCAGAAACATCACCCGCTCTGCCACGTAATAGCCGACATACTGCTGATTTTGTGTGGCTTGAAGACACTCCTGAAACAGTTCTGGTGTCATCCGTTCATCGGCTTCCAAAATATAAACCCACTGATGCTTCGGCGGAATAGATTCCAGCATCCAAGTTCGCTGCTTGCCGTGACTCTCAAATCGATGTTGTACGATGCGGACAGGGTAGCGGCTAGCAATTTCGACTGTGCGATCGCTACTGAATGAATCCACGACTACCACATCATCGGACAGCATCGCTGACTCAATGCAGGCTGCAATATCCAATTCCTCGTTGTGCGTCAGAATATAGATGGAAAGCATGATGAATAGACGATCAGGTGAGTGTGATTGAGGTCAAACAAGTGTTGCCTACTAACTGAGTAGATCTAACTACAACTTAAAAGCTCAAAGCCTTAGACTTGGCTAACTACCTATAATTTTCTGAGGCTCAACAATCCTGTCCAGCCCATAAGGGTATAGCCGATCGCTAATAGCAAGCTGCTTACCCCCACTCTGAGTCCTGATTTAAGGCTTTCTGTACTAAGGGTTTGTTCTGCCTGCTGCTTTTGGCTACGAATTTCGGTTTGGGATCGAGTGCGTAACTCCTCTTCTCGTTGTTTCAAAAAAGGATCAATGCCTTTGGGATCAGCTTTGAATTTCCGAATCAGATCAGCTTGTTCTTTAGTAAGTTGGCTATTTTGCTCAAGCTGAGTGATCTGATCGCTGGTTGCCCCCAAAAGTTGTGTAATCTGCCCACGCTGTGAACTGATCTCTGACTGTAGCCGGGTATTAAGCTGGGTTTCGGCATCGGTTGCCTGCTGGTTAATTTGAGTGAGGGTAGCTGTCCGTTCTTGCGCCACGTTAGATAGGTGCAGCGGAAACACTACTAAAAATAACAATCCCAGCAGGCTAGACAAGACAAACGCATAAAAACGAGGATTTCTCCACACCGTTTTACTGGGAGGTATCTCTCTGGTGCTGCTATCGATCCAGAATCCTACAAGTAGCAGCACCAACCCCACTAACGGCACAACTCCACGATCGACAATTTGAGTTGAAACACTAATTTGCCATGTCCGCTCCACCCACTGGTAAGGCATTGACAGAATGAGGGTGTCTAGTATCGTAGCCAGAATAACAATTACGCCTACTGTTTTGAGAGTACGAGAGGCAAGTGGAGAGATGGAGGAGGTACCTAGGGTGTTATTCGGGTTCATGGTTACAATGGCTGAGGGGCGGGTTTGGCTTTCTGGTTTGCTCGGCTCAAGTCTGATTTAGCAGGCGCAATCTAAGGCTTCATTAAACACGATGAGAGTTGCTCCAACTAGCAGATTGGGCAATTCGTTCCGCTTGGGCAATTCGCGCCGCAAAAGCACAAATTTCGTTATAGCACTAGATCAACTCAATGGGCTTTCCAGAAAGATGTACTTTCTAGAGAAACGTAACTGTAGAGTTCCCTGAGAAGTGCGGAGACATAACAGGAAAATATTACAGGCTGATGCTATTTGTATGAAGCGAAGCTTTGAATACACTGCTAAGCGAAGCTTTGAAGCAAGCGTGTCTAAATCTTTGATTGCACTTAAGTTTTATGGCTCGACAAGACTGAAGCGAATAAACTGCTATAGACAACGCACTCAGCCATAGGAGGATGCGTGTTAGATAGGTAGATAGGTAGATATGTTGAGTGGAGTACGTAAATTGCAACAAATAGTGTTGAGGAATTTCTAGCCCATGACCCGAATGATTGAAGTGCTGCCTGACAAAGCTACCTTGATTCAGCGATCGCTACAACTTGTTTTAGACAAACTTGAGGTGGCGATCGCTGAGCGAGGGCTGTTTACGATCGCCTTGGCGGGTGGCAGTACGCCAAAGCCTTTGTATGAGGCAATCGCTGCTCAAAATTTGCCTTGGGACAAAATCCATGTTTTTTGGGGCGATGAGCGCTACGTGCCGCCCAACCACCCTGACAGCAATGAAGGGATGGCACGTCAGGCTTGGCTCAACAACGTGCCAATCCCAGAAGCTAATATTCACCCAATGCCTACCGATGCTGCCGATCCAGCGATCGCTGCCCAACAGCATGAGCAGCAAATTCGAGATTTTTTTCAGGTAGAATCTGGAGAAATTCCGGCTCTGGATGTGGTGTTATTAGGCATGGGAGATGATGCCCATACTGCCTCTCTATTCCCTCACACGGCTGCGTTGCAGGTGCGCGATCGTCTGGTCACAGTTGGCAGCAAAGATGGTCAACCTCGTATCACATTTACAGTTCCCCTGATTAACCAAGCACGTTGCGTCATCTTTGTAGTAGCAGGAGCCAGTAAGCAAGCAGCGCTAGCTCAGGTTTTTGCCCCCCATGCAGATGAGCAAACCTATCCTTCTCGCCTGATTCTGCCTCAAGGAGAATTATGGTGGCTCTTGGATCAAGCGGCTGGGGAAAAGCTGGGCTAGCAATTGAGCGATCCAGCGTTAGGTTTCAGAATCTGAATGAAAAGGCAGTCAGGAAACCTAAAGCCTGCCCAGCAAACTGAATACTCAGCAAACTGATACCTAACAACAGGAGCCAATCTCGTGTAACCTTACGCTATATTATGTAGTTCTTATGCAAATGGGTAAATCTATGGTGATCGAGGGAGAGCGGTATGATTGTTTGTCCTAATTGCAATCATCAAAACCCGGATGCTGCGGTGCAGTGCGAAGCTTGCTACACACCACTGCCCGCCATGACATCTTGCCCTAGCTGTGGGGCCGCAATACAGGCAGATGCCAGCTTGTTGGTGCAGTGCGGTTTTAATTTGCAAGGTGCATCAGGCAGTGGTTTAGCCGCAGATCCTTTACCATCTACCGTTTCACCAGACTTTGATATTCCTGACCTGCCTCCCTCGGAACCCCTATTAGAGCCAGAGCCTTTATTGGTAGAGATGCAGTTTTCCCCCCTACCTGAAGGAGTTGAGCCAAGCCTTTCTGTACCTCGGAATACAACTCCCCCTACCCCTGTCGTGCCTTCTCAGCCGATGGCTGCCGACCCGACTCCTGTGCCCGCTGCCGTACCCTCTACAGTTCCTCACGTTCCAGCTAATTTACCAGTTCAGTCAACTCCTACATACAGCACACAACTGCAAACGCAAGTTGCTCGCTTGCTACATGTCCAAACTAATACCCCCGTGGAACTGCCGATTACACTGACAGTTATTCACCTTGGCAAACCAAACGATCGCATCCCACCGGATGTAGATGTCTCAGGATTTCCCAACTCTGAAATCGTTTCCCGCATCCATGCTGATATTCGAGTAGAAGGGGATAACTACTACATTGAAGACGTAGGTAGTTCTAACGGTACTTACATTAATAATTCTCCGCTGCCCAGCGGCAATCGCCATCGCTTACGTCCGGGCGATCGGATTGCTTTAGGTAAGGGAGATAAAGTGACTTTCCTCTTCCAGATTGCCTAAAGCCCAGGTTCACTCAATGCTCAGCTTGAGCCATCTCACATAAAACCAATCGGACATAAACCAATCGGACACAAATCGCGATCCTTCATAGGAGTTGAGATAAGGTAGTGGATGCCTGCGTTGAGGATCGCTCTACCGTGCCAAAACCTATTACCCAAGCTCAACCTCCCCTCGCGTTTATTCCACCTGCTTTTAACCCAATTGTGTATCGATTGGTAGAAATGGCTCTGCCATTTGGATACGCTGGCGCGTCAAGGTTGTTGATATTCAAGTCAAGAATTTGGAGACTTTGGTAGCGTACTATCGTCGGTTTCAGGCAAGAGAGATCCGCTTGATGCTATCGTTTCGGCACCCTAGCACCAATGATCCTTTCTGCCTATTCCATTTGCTTAATCGCGATTTACCTCGATGGGCACGGCAGAAACAAATACCGTTAAAGGCTCCTATCCATGCCCATTTTATATACGATCGCGGCATTCCGCTCTGGGCGGGTAGGTCTGTGGGTTGGCTATTGAAAAGTTTAGGGTGTACACCCATTCGGCGTGGCAAGATGGACTTGGTGGGTCTACGATCGGCACGACAAATTTTTGCAGAGGGTCGTTTCCCAATTGCAGCAGCTCCAGAAGGCGCAACCAACGGGCATAACGAAGTTATTAGCCCACTAGAGCCAGGCATTGCTCAACTCAGCTTTTGGTGCGTCGAGGACTTACTAAAAGCCGATCGCCATGAGGAAGTTTGGATTGTGCCGATTGGCATACAGTATCGGTATGTATCACCGCCTTGGACAGCGATCGAGCACTTGTTAAGCCAGCTAGAAGTTGACTGTGGACTGTCGCCCGATGATACCAATGAGCCACCCGCTGAGACTATAGAGTTTGAAAAGTACAGCACCCTCCTACAAAAGTTACCCAACCCCCAGCAACTCCTACTGTATAAACGATTGCTGCGGCTGAGTGAGCATTTGCTGAGTTCCATGGAGGAATTTTATGTCAAATTCTATCATCGAAATTTGCAGGGGCTTGCGGCTGAAGCGATCGCCAAGCGGCAAGCAGAGGTGGCTCCAGCTTCCCCAGAACTTAATATGCTAATTGCCAAACGTCTTCACACTTTGTTGAATGCAGGTTTGTCTGTTGCAGAAGAACATTTTGGCATTCCCTCGAAAGGGACGGTTGCCGATCGGTGCCGTCGCTTAGAGCAAGTAGGCTGGGATCGAATCTTTCGAGAAGACCTGCAAGAATTGCAAGATCTCTCACCCGTAGAACGGGGCTTAGCCGATCGGATTGCTGAAGAGGCAAGTTTGCGATTGTGGCATATGCGGTTAGTCGAGAGCTTTGTCAGTGTCACAGGGCACTACATTTTAGAGAACCCTACAGTCGATCGCTTTGCTGAAACGCTACTGCTGATCTTTGACACCATCAACAAAATTAAGGGCAACAAAGTTAAAGGTAGGGCTTATCCACCTCGCCCTCGCCTCGGACAGCAACGAGTGCAGCTTACCATCGGAGAGCCAATTTCAGTGAGCGATCGGTGGGTGGATTACCAGACCAGTCGGCGGCTGGCAGTGGCAGATTTAACCCAACATTTGCAGCAGGTGATGGAGCAGATCATCCAGTGAGCTTTCCGAACCAAACCGACTTTTCACCCTATTGGATTTTTCCTGCCAAGTGTACCAGTTGCCGCATGTTAATTAGATAGATTGCCTGGCGGCTTGGGGCAATTTTAATCCAGCTTTTGCTGACCAGCTTATCCATGATCTTAGAAGTTTCGTCTAGTGTGATATCGCTGAGGTCTGCCAAATCTTTGAGAGGAATGTTGTAGATTTCAGGGCCATATTCACTCGGTAAACCATAGCTTTCACCTAGCATGACCAACGTATTGGCAAGCTTGATGGCAGGGGGTTGATGGCGAAGCTGAAACCGGAAATTCGTTTGGCGCAGGCGACGCACCATTAGTTGTAACATCCTGTGGTGGAGTTGCGAATCTCTGAACAGCGTTTGAATGAACCGCTGAGCCGAAATACTGAGCAGCTTGACCGACGACAGCGCCACCACGTCGGTTGATCGCGGCGATTCATCAAGGATAGCCATTTCACCAAAGAAATCACCTCGTCCCAAAATTGCTAGTGTCGAGAAGTCATCACCCGCATGGCGGCGGACTTTTACCCAGCCTGATTCTACAAAATAGACCGCATTTCCCCAAGCATCTTCCATGAGAACAGCTCTTTCTGCTGGATACTCATGCTCAACAGTAATCGACAGCAACCACTCCACCGTTTCAGGGCTAGCGGCATTAAAGAGAGGAAACAGTTCGCTAAAGATAGCAGTCTGCATGAAAGTATTTCAGATAAGAATTCAAAGGAACCCGCTCATAAAACATTTTTATTAGGAGTCAGGAACCTTGCTATGTAGATGGGATCGTAGCGTCAAGAAAATCACCTTTTGTCTGGCACCAGGCGCAGTAGACACATTGAGCAGCCGCAGATAGGTCTCAGCCGCTGCCCTTGGCGCAGTGGTGCTATGTAGCGGCTGTTATAGCCTATGTTACCCAATAACTCTGAAAAGCTTTCACTTTCAAGTCAGATTCTAGGGCTAGCGCTACTAAATCATCGGCAAAGTTAAGCCCCTCGCCTCTTCTAGGATATCATGGGATGGCTCCTGTCCTTGGATGTCAAAATTCCTGGAATCCTCGTCCTCTAAAGGTCTTCAAGGTATGGTTTCAGCAAGACTACGCGGCACGGAGTATGAGATTGATTAAATATTGGCAAGAAACGCGCGCTGTAGCACGAAGAATCTTATTGGAATTGGGCAGACGGCAGCGATCGCTGTTTCTCTGGATCATGTTTCCAATCTTTGTGTTATTGCTCAATGGCTACATTCTGGCAGATCAGCCCCAAGCTACGACCCAGTCTGCGTTTGAAGAGGCAGCTCCAATGACGCTGGTGGGCGCAGCCCTGTTCTTTAAGCTGTCTGGGGGGGTACAGTTGCCACAGTGGTTTCGGAGCGGGAGCAGCAAACGCTGAAACGGCTGTTTTTGACGCCGCTGAGTGGTATCTCCTATTTTTTGGCATTTTCCTGGCCCATAGCTGCATCGGCATCGGACAAGCTCTGGTTGTCTATACGACTGCCGCATTTATGCAAGCCCGATTCAACGGGTCCCTGTGGCTGGGGGGACTGGTTATTTTACTCAGCATCATTTCCTATGTTGGAGTTGGCTTCACATTAGGCACCCAGATCGCCCGCCGGATTGAAGACGTGAATGCTTTAGTTGCTGCTTTTGGAGTGCCTTTGTTGATGTTGGGGGGTGCATTTGTACCGATGAGCTTTTTGCCAGACTCTTTGAAGCAGATGGCAAAATATAACCCGGTCTATTACATGAACGAGGCCCTAACTAGGGTCTCAGCCGCTGGTGATGGCATAGAGGTGATCGCCCCCTATCTCTATTTTCTGACAGGCTTTGCTCTGCTGATGGTTGTGACCAGCGGATTGGCCTACCGCCAAATGCTTACCCTTGAAAGGAGACTGTAGCCAGTGCTGCGGATTGAAAAGCTCAACAAAGGCTATGGCGATCGCTCAGTTTTGCAGGATCTTAGCTTAGCGATCGCCCCTGGCGAAATCTACGGATTGTTAGGTCCTAATGGTGCGGGCAAAACAACCACGATTAATATTATCTGCAATTTACTAAAAGCCGATGGCGGCATCGTCGAAATCAACGGACAGCCGATTTCCAGGGACACCCAGAGGCTAATTGGCATTGCACCTCAAGAAAACCTACTCTACCGTAGCCTTACCTGTGCTGAGAATCTGGATTTCTTTGCTCGATTGTATGGTTTGTCGCGTAGTGCTCGCCTTAAACAAATTCGCTATTGCTTAGAGGCGGTTAATTTAAGCGATCGCGCCCATAGTCCTGCCGAAACCCTCAGTGGCGGTATGCAGCGGCGACTGAGCATGGCGATCGCTCTGGTTCACCAACCCCAGCTTGTGATCTTAGATGAACCTACAACCGGGCTTGATATTGAGTCTCGCTATGAAATCTGGGATCTCATTCGTCAGTTGCGTCATCAAGGGATCACGGTGCTGCTAACGACGCACCTCTTAGAAGAAGCTGAACGCCTATGCCAGCGCATTGGCATTCTCAAAGGGGGAACAATGTTGGCCGAGGGAACCCTGTCCGAGCTTCAGAACTGTGTGCCAGCCGTTGAGATTGCTATCGTCAAAACGCCCGCAGAAGAGGATGCGATCGCCTGCGCTCAGTCCCACGGTTTCCAGTTTCGGCGCTATGGCAGCGACTTAGCCTTTTGGCTGCCTCAAGCTCTAGAACTTCCCCAAATTCTTGCCTGTTTCCAGGGCATTCCTCTCGATTCCATCTGTCGTCAACCTGTTCGACTAGAACATATTTACATGGAGGTGACCAGAGAAAAGCTCCGGGAAGAGTAAAAAAAGCAGGGGTAAGGATGAAGAGAAAATCAACATCCTAATTGCAAACCTTAAGGTTTGTCTTGTAAAAGTTAATGTTTCTTCATCTTTCATCCCCTCTTCCTCATCGTTTCCGCCTCATCTCTTTCTTTCCGTCCCCAAACTCGTTAAAATACCTCCGATAGCTGAATCACCGCAATAGTCATCCCCATAATTATGAGCGTAATTAGCCAAGTCATTCTCAACGCCGACGAAGAACTGCGTTATCCCAGCAGCGGCGAACTACGGAACATTCAAGAGTTTTTAGAAACGGGTGAACAACGGGTGCGAATTGCTGCTGCCCTAGCCGAAAATGAGAAAAAAATTGTCCAGGAGGCTAGCAAAAACCTATGGCGGAAGCGCCCTGACTTTATTGCTCCGGGTGGCAATGCCTATGGCGATAAACAGCGGGCCCTTTGCCTCCGCGATTATGGCTGGTACCTGCGCCTAATTACTTATGGTGTACTCTCTGGGGACAAAGATCCGATTGAAAAAATTGGTTTGATTGGCGTGCGGGAAATGTATAACTCTCTAGGTGTACCTGTTCCTGGCATGGTAGAGTCAATTCGCTGTCTCAAGGCTGCGTCTTTGTCCATCCTCAGTGATACCGATGCAGCGGAAGCCTCTCCCTATTTTGATTATGTTATTCAGGCAATGTCCTAAATTAACAACGGGTTGGTGATGTATCCTCTAGAGACGCGATCGATCGTGTCTCTAGTTTTCAGGAAACCCGTAAAGCAAACCAGCAATATTTTTAACAGGGCACCTCAATTTAAGAAGAGGATGCAAATTTATATTCATCGTGATGCAAGGAGGGTGAGTTCAGGGAGTAATAGCAGAGGCTCCTTGAATTGCCCAATGCCATGAAATCATTTTCCCATCCTTTGTTTGGCTGGATTTATCTAGTTGCCTTGTTGTTGGGTTGCATCTCAATTGGTTGGCTACTGGCAGCATTTCAGGTTCCCTGGATGATTTGGTTGGGAACAATGGGTGTGATGCTGCACTTGTTAAAGCAGAGACAGATGCGATCGCTCCTGCTAGTGCCTGGATTGTCGTCATTATTTCCATCGGGGCCGTGATCAAGGCTTGGGCACCGATTATCAGTCCCAGATTGCCCTATGAAAATGCTAAAGCTTGGGCTATGGGGCTGCTGTTAATCTGGCTATGGGCAACGGTGTTGACGGTAGGACTGGGATTTCTAGAAACCAATGCAGTTAATTGGCATAGAGCGATCGCTGCATCAACTGATGTTGATTAGCGGATCTTTAGGGTGCGGTTGGTTGATCGAGCGCGTAATTCCCTCAATCCTCGCGTAATTCCCTCAATCCTGGAGAACCAGAATATGAAAAACCATCTGCTCGTAGTGAGCAAATTAATCCGCCGGGTTACGCTAGCCGTACCCCCAGTTATTATCTTCAAAGCCTAGAACCAGAGATGCTGAATAGCTTTAGCTCTGGACAGTTGCAGGCAGTACAGTCACTACTCAGAGCAGCCATTCCTCAACCTACACCCAAAATTGTGGATTTGAGATTTGGTATTGATTTGCTGTTTTCTCGATTCTATATGGTGTTGTTTGTTGGTAAAGATCGGCGAAGACAACGACGACAATACTTGCCAGAGAGAGTGTCGCGGTTTGGCAACGCGATCGCGGCAATTTTGCTGCTGATCAGCATCAATCTGGTCATCAGCTTAATGATTTTTATGTTTGCCTATCTGGTCAAATCTGCCCTCGGCATTGACCTCACACCTGGACATTTAGTCGATCAGCTAGATAGATTTTAAAGCCTAAAACTGGCTGCCAAAGAAAAGGTGGGCAATACCCACCTTTGAGGATTCACAGTATTTCTACAAGAATCTTTCTATAGAGTCTCTATAACCGTTACAGAGGCTCTATGCCAGGATCTGCCGACGTTCGGATTCTAAAAGATCCACTAGGTGTTGATCCCCTCGCTCTTGGGCAATCAGCAATCGGCGCTGCAAGTTTTCTAACAAATTGGCTTGGTGTACCTTGCTGATGTAATGTTTGGGCAAGGTCGAAGGAATTGAGACAGGCTTGGCTCGAAGGGTTGCCCTGTCTGCAGGAGAAACGACGGTCGCAACTCCACTGGCATTCCGGTTGATTCGGTAAGTGGTACCCCGATAGATTAGCTCGTAGGCGGCTGGTAAAATATGTCCTTCCACTGAAGCAGCCTCTGGGTCAACGAAGGTTGTTGATCCCCTGTAGATTAGCGTGTAGGGAGCGTGGTAAGCATGGTTAGATCGAGCCGGTTGCCCTGCATTGCCAAGTCTGGAGTGGCTGGGATTGTAGTCGTAACTTGCGCCGCGATAAATCAATTTCATAGTCTCGCTTCTCCAAGGAAGTAATAGTAGTGTGGTGAAGAGAAGCGCGTTCCTTCAGGATTTTCCCTTACTTCCGTCCCGACTGGCTATTTTACCGGCTGGCTACTTTACCGGCTGGCTACTTTGCCTAGGGGATGAACGATCTTTTATCTGTATCTAAATTTACCATTTTGTAAAATATATCGCCATCATCCGATCGGTGAAGATTTTGCTGAGCCTCTACCAATACAGGGTGATACATATACGTAGCTGACAAACAAATGTTGCAGAATAGGGCTAATGAGATAGGAGAACTCTTAAGCAATTAGATTTCAATCAAGACATTCTGGAAAACCGTGAAGCGCTTGGCAAGGAAAACCTAGGAGGTATGATTGTGTCTGAGCCGATTCGGATTTTGCTGCAAACTACCCTGCTTTATGAGCCAGATGACTGGTGCATTGAGCGATTTTCTCTCTTGCAAGCCTATTTAAAATCGCTGAAGGATGACAAGGGTAATTTCTTATGTACAGTGACAGCTCGCGATCGCCAACCCGATCAAAACGGTAATGATCCTGTTTTGAGTGCGCTCGATCGCTCCCACTTTGACGAATTGTGGCTATTTGCCCTGGACTTGGGCGATGGTTTGAGTCATAGCGATGGGGCTGGAATTACCCGCTTTCACCAGCAGGGGGGTGGCATTTTTACCACCCGTGACCATCA
>JAAUOQ010000324.1 GCA_012034795.1 Leptolyngbyaceae cyanobacterium CRU_2_3 | reverse complement strand
ATAACGTAAGGTTCAAGATCTACCAATTCTTCGAGAACATTAGCCGCTTCTATATGTGATCTATCTTCTAAGTTAAAGAAGTCCTTATGTTTAGCTCGACTCAAAGCGCTTTTAATCTCTCTAATTTCTTTTCTTCTACGCGACGTTACGGGATTTTCAGGGTTAGCTGACAACATGAGAATTTTCTTTACTGTCTGCTTTTCTTGCGATGGATCACTGTGATGAAGATGTACTCCTCCAAAGTAGTTAGTGCCATCTACTGTCTGAGTTTGATAATTTGTCCCATCTAAGTTGGTCTGATTTATCACTTCGGCATCAGATCGCTTCAAAACTAAATCACTCCAGCGTCGATCGCCTTGGTGGAACTCCTGCTGGAGTCCCCGCAATTCTGGAAACTGTTCCAAGACCACGCGGGTGGAAATGGCACCACCCCCCAGGTCAGAGGATCGATCGCGGGTAAACTTGACGATGCCGCAAACTTTACCTGTCCGTTGGTTCAGCAATGGTGATCCACTCATTCCCGGTCGTACTTCCCCCCGGTTAAACAAAATTGAGGTAACTTCACTTCCAGTAAGACCATCACAGTTGAAGGTGCGTGGCTCCCCCTGCTGATCGCCTTCATCGGGATAGCCGAATAGACACAGTGGGTCGCGAGATCCAATTTCTGCATCTAAATAAACGCAAGGTGGATTGGTATCGATCGGCAGTGTCACTCGCAGCAGGGCTAGATCATAGGGGTCAGGTAGCGATCGCTCCACTACCGCTTCCAGTTCTTGTTTCTGCCACTGCACCTGAACAGGTTGCCCCTGTGCCGTCTGCACCACATGAGCACAGGTGAGAATCCACTCTGGAGCCACGAAGAAACCTGTGCCCCAACCCATGCGATCGGGCAGAGTAAGCTTTACTGTGCATTGTTGCAGCAGATCCTCTAGCTGACTCATGGCTCAACCTTCTCCGGTCGTTCCCATTCCAATGTGATTTCGAGATTGGCTTTGCCGGAGCCTTTGACAATGACTGCCGTCAGTTGTCCAGATTCGATCGCTAATTCCATCCCAAACTTCACCGTTGCCTTTTTGGGTCTCACCTTCTGGATGGGAACCGCAATCATCTGTACTACCCCTTCGATCGCCTCTGCCACAGGGCTGAAATTTGCTTCGTATCAAAACTAACATCCTCTCGTCCAGTCTGCGTCACCTCGAATTTGACGACAGCCCCATTGGGAAGCTGAACTGGAACGGTATTACTACGGGAGTCTGCAAAGTTCATGGAATGGGTCTCCTCATGGTCATCGGTTGTTTGTTAAGGGGGGGCGATCGTCTCAAACTGCTGCAAAATAGCACGGGCTGGAATTGCTCCACCACCGAGATCAATGGACGATCGCAGGTAAATTTGACAATGCCGCAGTCCTTCCCCGTTTGCAAATTCAGCAGCGGGGAGCCACTCAAACCCAGGCGAATCAGCCCGGATTTGAACAAAATCAGCAGCACTCCATCTTCACGGGTATCACCCTCACACTGGCTAGTGACCGATGCTCCATCCAGAAAGCCATCGGGATAGAAATTGTCGTTCAGTTGGAACTCATCATCCGGATAAACACAAGAATCCCATCTGTTATACCTTACAGATGCACAAATTCTCAAAATCCTTGGGGCGATCGCTACGATTGATCTGCCCCGCCCTCAAGCCAAGAGCAAGCTAAAGTTAATTGGATCGAAAGTACAAAACTATCTCTATGGGAGACAATCTTGCCAATAAAGTATGAAGTATAAAGCATGAAGCATGAAGAGCAGAACACTATTGCCTATCTCCGGTCTACCCAGGCAATCCGCGATCGCTGTGGGCAACTCTTTGGACTGGCCCAGGCTGATCAGCTAGAGCATTTCCGGTTAGATCTAGAACCACTCGATCGCGTAGCCGCTTATGTTTTGGCGGTGATGCGATCGAACTATCCAGACTTACAAGTTCCCTTTCATAGTCGCTGGCGGCACTTTGAGGCGGCTGGAGTATCGCGGCTAGCACAGCTTGATCAAAAGCTGCAAGGGCTTGACCCTTTAGAAACAGCCAGAGCCAAATTTGACCTAGCTATTACCAGTGTTCTGCTAGATGCTGGAGCCGGAGCCACCTGGCAATATACAGAACCTGAAACGGGCATAGTGCTGGGACGATCGGAAGGATTGGCGATCGCCAGCTTTCATCTCTTTTTGCAAGGCGGATTGTCTAGCCATCCAGACCAGCCCTTTCAGGCAGATGCGGCAGGTTTACAGGCACTGACCCTGGCAGACTTTACCCACAGCTTTCAGGTGAGTGAGCAGAATCCGCTGGTGGGGGTTGAGGGTCGGTTGATGTTGATGCATCAATTGGGACAGGCGATCGCCGCACAACCCGCTTTATTTGGGCAGGCAAAATTTGGGCAGGCAAAATTTGAGCAAGTCCAGCCCCGCTTAGGGCATCTGGTAGATTATCTAATAGAGCAGGCGATCGACCAGCGGCTCCAGGCTCAGCAGATATTTACGGCAGTATTGCAGGGGTTGAGCGAAATTTGGGCAGGACGAGTGCGATCGCAGGAGTCAACTTAGGTGATGTCTGGATGCACTCAGCCTTGCCTGAGTCTGGCTTGGGTTGCCAACTGGTGCCCTTTCACAAACTCTCCCAGTGGCTCACCTATTCGTTGCTAGAACCGCTGCAAGAATTAGGCTTACAAATCACTGATCTGGATCAACTGACGGGTCTGTCTGAATATCGCAATGGCGGCTTGTGTCTAGATCTAGGCTTACTGCAACCCAAACATGAGGCAGTCACCCAGGTACCCCATGCTCCCAGTTCTGAAATAATTGTGGAATGGCGGGCCCTGACTGTGATCTTGCTCGATCGGATTGCCCAAACCCTGCGAGAGCAGCTTGGCATGAATGCGGCGGAGCTACCCCTCGCTAAAGTGCTGGAAGGCGGCACATGGGCGGCTGGGCGGAAAATTGCCGCAGAGTTGCGATCGGGTGGAGTGCCACCCATTCAGATTATCAGCGACGGTACAGTGTTCTAAATGATAGATAGGATTTATTTGTAAATTTGTTATTTATTTTTAGGAAGGTGCGCTCAGCGCACTTTACCTGAAAGGATTACGAATAAATTAAAGACTAGGAGAAAAACGATGGGACTCGGACTGTTGATAGACGGCAAATGGGTTTCGGAGCGGGAGCAAGAAGATGAAAAGGGTCGGTTTATCCGTCCGTCAACGACCTTTCGCCAGCAGATTACCGCCGACGGCTCCAGTGGATTCAAAGCAGAATCCGATCGCTATCATCTCTATGTCTCTCTGGCTTGCCCTTGGGCCCATCGAACGCTGATGATGCGGCAACTTAAAGGGTTGGCTGAGGCAATATCAGTCTCCATTGTCGATCCCGTCATGGGCGAACAGGGAGTGGCAATTTTCTGATGGCCCAGGGTGTATTCCTGATTTGATTAACCAAGCCCATGCTCTCTGGGAAATTTATACGCAGGTCAATCCAGACTACAGCGGACGAGTGACAGTGCCAATTTTGTGGGACAAGCAAACCCAGACAATCGTCAATAACGAGTCCCGTGAGATTATCCGGATGCTGGATACTGCGTTTGGCGCGATCGCCCAAACCGAGATCTCGTTATACCCTGTGGATTTACAAGCCTTGATTGATCAGACCATTGACGCCATCTATCAACCGATCAACAATGGCGTCTATCGGGCTGGGTTTGCTACCCGACAAGCTGCTTATGAAGAAGCGGTCACCGAATTATTTGAAGCATTAGATCACTGGGAAGTTGTGTTAGGCAAGCAGCGATATCTGTGTGGCGATCGCCTCACCGAAGCAGACATTTGCTTGTTTACGACGCTGCTCCGCTTTGATGCAGTTTATTACGTCCATTTCAAGTGCAACCTTCGCCGTATGGTGGATTATCCCAACCTTTGGGGCTATCTCCGGGACCTCTATCAACGCCCAGGCGTCAAAGAAACCTGCAATCTCGATCACATCAAGCAGCACTATTACAAGAGCCATCCCAAGGTCAATCCCACCCGGATTGTGCCACTTGGGCCCATCCTCGACTTTGAAACAGACCACGGGCGCGATCGCCAGTTCTCATAAGCTGAGTTTTCATAAACTCATAAACTCATCGCTCATCGCTCACTCGATCGCCCAGTCGCAGAATCTTGCCAGCCTCCGTCAATGCAACTTTGGTATTCAGCGTCAGCTTATAAAAGTGATTAAAGCGGGACAGTGGTGCCCCGTCGGGTAGGGTGGCTTCTCGATGAGCGCTGAACTTGGACTGAAAATCGGTAGAGCGATCGCCTGTCCAAGGGTTGCGCGTTGGTACGACACATCGCTGACAGGGGTGGCTGCTTAAAAGGAGCAGATCGCCAATTTTGAACGGGATGCCTGACCCAAAGGCATCGAACAACTGATCTTCCCAAAAGGCAGGCACATGACTGATTTCTAAATTGGCCCGAAATCGCCGTCGCGCTTCCTCCAGGCTGTGTCCAAACCAGGCAGCCACTGTTTCTAAGGTGGCAGTGCTGATCACCGTGGGGCCAGATGCATCGGTATCATCGGGAAACCCGCTGTGGCAGTTTTGCTGGAGCGCAATAGCATACCCAAAGTAATCAGTAAGCCAGTCTTCCAAAGCGGGGCGATCGCCATCTAAATGAAAAGACTGCATGGCATTGCTGCCCTCTATCCACAGGGTGATCATGCGGGCGTCTAGGTCAAAGGCAGACCGAATTTGGTGAATTTTGGACGTGCGCTTGGCATTCACCACTTTGCCTGCTTCGTCCACCATGGCAAATTCCCGATCATGGGCTAAAGCTCCCCCCGTCCAAAGGTGGGTTTGCGGCACTTCTACCCCGTCTAATGACTTAATGGGATAAACGAGAATCTTAGCAAGATGAGGCATGATGAGATCTCTAGTATGGAAGCTGTGGAAGCTAAGGTAAGGGCTGAAGCGGCTGTGACTCAGCTAAACCCCGCTTAAAATTTACCCTAACCTCACTTTAAATACAAATGTAGTACACCTAAAATATTGTCAGATCAATCGGATAGTTTCATCTCCCTTCCAACCTCGCCCTGTCTCCTGCTCAGTCTCTTGCCCAATCTATCGCCAGAAACCGTATGAGCGTTGATGCTCCCCCTTCCGCAAATCACTCCTTCCAATTAATCCTGATTGATGAAGATGCCGTCTTCCGATTGGGATTACGAGTGTGGCTAGAGCGCTATGCTGATCTCAAGGTGGTTGCAGAGGTGCAAACGGCTGAAGCAGCCCTGCAAATTTTAGCCGAGCGATCGCCTCCTGCCTC